>NZ_JBIRHU010000024.1:0-131849 GCF_044328675.1 Streptomyces sp. NPDC017890 | reverse complement strand
CAACGTCCTGTGGGCGATGATTCGTGACGGACAGTGCTATCAAGGTTCACCTCCCGTCACGGCTGCGGCTTGACATCACGATTGGGAAGTCCTTTTCGGCAGGCGGGACGGAAGCGCCCCTTCAGGGGCGCCGGGCGGTATCGACGTGCGGCGGGCGCCGCGTGGGCGCGACCAGCCACACGGCGCGCGGCCCGCGCATCACGGAACCGGGCAGACGCTCACGCCCCCCACCCCGCCTGCTGCCCCCCGACCCGCTCGGCGACGACCTTCTCCGCCCACCCGCAGGAGCGATAGGCCGCCATGGGATCCGGGGCGAGCCCCATCTCCTCACGCACCTCACGAAGCAAGGGACGCACATCCGTGTCGTACGCGTCCATCAGCACGGCGTTGGCCTCCAGCACGTCGCCCGAAGCCTGCGCGGCGCCCAGCGCCTCCGCGTCGACCAGCAGCGCCTTCGCCGTGGCCTCCTGCACGTTCATCACCGACCGGATGATCGCCGGGATCTTCGCCTCGATGTTGTGGCACTGGTCGAGCATGAACGCCACGTCGGAGGTGAACCCGCCCCCGCGCACCACCTCGTACATGATCCGGAACAACTGGAACGGGTCGGCGGCCCCGACCATCAGGTCGTCGTCCGCGTAGAACCGCGAGTTGAAGTCGAACCCGCCGAGCTTCCCCTCCCGCAGCAGCGTCGCCACGATGAACTCGATGTTCGTGCCCGGCGCGTGATGCCCGGTGTCCACCACGACCTGCGCCTTCTCGCCCAGCTTCAGGCAGTGGGCGTACGCCGTGCCCCAGTCCGGCACGTCCGTCGTGTAGAACGCCGGCTCGAAGAGCTTGTACTCCAGCAGCATCCGCTGCCCCTCACCGAGCCGTCCGTACACCTCGGCCAGTCCCTCGGCCAGCCGGTCCTGACGGGACCGTACGTCGTCCTGTCCGGGGTAGTTCGTTCCGTCGGCGAACCACAGCTTCAGGTCCCGCGACCCGGTGGCGTCCATGATGTCGACGCACTCCAGCAGGTGGTCGACGGCCTTCCTGCGGACCGCCGCGTCGGGATGGCAGATGCTGCCCAGCCTGTAGTCGTCGTCCTGGAAGGTGTTGGAGTTGATCGCACCGATGCGCACGCCCCGGTCCTCGGCGTGCTTCGACAGCGCGGCGTAGTCACCGACCTTGTCCCACGGGATGTGCAGGGCGACGGCCGGGGCCGCGCCGGTGAACTCGTGCACCTTCGCCGCGTCGTCCAGTTTCTCGAACGGGTCGCGCGGCACGCCCGCTTGGGCGAACACCTTGAACCGGGTGCCCGAGTTCCCGTACGCCCACGACGGCGTCTCGACTGCCTGGGTCTTGAGCGCGGCCTTCACCGCGGCGAGCTCGGTCACTTCGGCGCTCCTGTGACATCGGGTCGTAACCAGTCTTGAGCACGACCATGTGTGAAACGATTCAGAACGCGAAGTTATGAGCCGTCCGAGGGGGTGTCAACCCTTCCGGTCGACCCGGCTCTTCGTGACTCGGTCGTGACCTTCTATTATCGAAACTTTTTCGACCCGGACCCATTGACGTGACATGCCCTGCCTGCCTAACGTCCCGGCAACCGAGTTGAAACCTTTCACGACGCCGTGAGGGCCGTCCCGTCCGGCGTCGTCGAGGAGCCCCCATGACCCACCCGTCCGACACGGGTACGGCCCCGGTTCTGGCGCTCAGGGACGTCTCCAAGTCCTTCGGCGCGGTCCGCGCCCTGCGGGACGTCTCCCTGGAACTGTTCCCCGGCGAGGTGCACGCCCTCGCCGGCGAGAACGGTGCCGGCAAGTCGACCCTCATCAAGACGCTCGCCGGAGTGCACCGGCCGGACGCCGGCCAGGTGCTGCTCGACGGTGCGCCGGTCGTCTTCCACGGTCCCGGCGACGCCCGCGACGCCGGCATCGCCGTGATCTACCAGGAGCCGACCCTCTTCCCCGACCTGTCGATCGCCGAGAACATCTTCATGGGCCGGCAGCCCCGGCGCGCCCTCGGCCGCATCGACCACAAGGCGACCCGCGCCGCCACCGCCCAGCTGATGCGGCGCCTCGGCGTCGAACTCGACCCCGACCGCCCCGCGCGCGGCCTGTCCATCGCGGACCAGCAGATCGTGGAGATCGCCAAGGCCCTCTCCTTCGACGCCCGCGTCCTCATCATGGACGAGCCGACCGCCGCCCTCACCGGCAGCGAGGTGGCCCGCCTCTTCGGCGTCGTGCGCACCCTGCGCGACCAGGGCGCCGCAGTGCTGTTCATCTCGCACCGCCTGGAGGAGATCTTCGAGATCTGCCGACGGGTCACCACCCTGCGCGACGGCGCCCGGGTCGCCGGCGAGCCGCTGGAGGGCATGACCGAGGACGACCTGGTCCGCCGCATGGTCGGCCGTGACCTCGACGAGCTCTACCCCAAGCAGGAGGTCCGTCCCGGCGAGGTCGCCCTCAGCGTGCGCCGGCTGACCCGGGAGGGCGTCTTCACCGACGTCTCCTTCGACGTGCGGCGCGGTGAGATCGTCGGCCTCGCCGGACTGGTCGGCGCCGGCCGCACCGAGGTCGCCCGGGCCGTGTTCGGCGTCGACCGGTGGGACGCGGGCGAGGTGGAGGTCGACGGCAGGCTCCTCGTCAACGGCGCCCCGTCCATGGCGATGGCAGCCGGACTCGCTCTCGTCCCCGAGGACCGGCGCGCCCAGGGCCTGGTGATGGATATGTCCATCGAGCGCAACATCGGCCTCACCGGGCTCCGTACGACCGTGAAGGCCGGACTGATGGACCGCGGCGCCGAACGCAGCCGCTCCCTCGACTGGGCGGTCAGGCTCCAGGTGAAGTACGCCCGCATCGCCGACACCGTCTCCACTCTCTCCGGCGGCAACCAGCAGAAGGTCGTCCTCGCCAAGTGGCTGGCCACCGGCCCCAGGGTGCTGATCGTCGACGAACCGACCCGCGGCATCGACGTCGGCACCAAGGCCGAGGTGCACCGGCTGCTGAGCGAGCTGGCCGCCGATGGCGTGGCCGTCCTGATGATCTCCTCCGACCTGCCGGAGATCCTCGGCATGGCCGACCGGGTCCTGGTGATGCACGAGGGCCGTCTGACCGCCGAGATCCCCCGCACCGACGCCACCGAGGAGACCGTGATGGCCGCAGCCACGGGGAGGGCCGTCGTATGACCGCCGTCAGGAGTGCTGCCGTCGTGGCCTTCGCATGTCACGGGGGAGGCCGTCGTGTGACCGCCGTCAGGAGTACCGTCCCCGTGGCCCCGCACGTCACCGGGAGGGCCGCCGCATGACGGTCACCGCACCCGACCAGGCACCCGCCACCGACATGCCGGGGGCCGGCGCCACCCGGCTCGTCGACCGCGTCTTCAAGATGCGCGAACTGGCCATCCTGCTCGTCTTCCTGGTGATGATCGCCGTCACCCAGGCCGGCAACAGCGAGTTCCTGTCCGAGCAGGGCATCAAGGACCTGCTGCTGAACGCGACCATCCTGGTCCTGGTCGCCACCGGCCAGTCCCTGGTCGTCATCACCCGCAACGTCGACCTCTCGGTCGGCTCCACCCTCGGCATCAGCGCCTTCGCCGCCGGAACGTACCTCCAGGGCGGCGGCGACTCCGTCGTGGCCGTGTTCCTCGCGGTGCTGATGGGCGTCGCCTTCGGCCTGCTCAACGGTCTGCTGGTCAGCCTCGGCCAGGTGCCCGCGCTGGTCGTCACCCTCGGCACCCTCTACATCATCCGCGGCATCGACTCCATCTGGGTCGGCTCCCGCCAGATCACCGCGGCCGACCTGCCCGGCGACTTCGTCAAGTTCGGCTCCGGCGGCCTGAGCGCGGTGCCGTGGCTGGCGATGATCGCCCTCGCCGTGCTCGTCGCCACCGCGTACTACCTCAAGCACTTCGGCAGCGGACGCGAGCTGTACGCGCTCGGCTCCAACCCGGAGGCCGCCAGGCTCGCCGGCATCCCGGTGCGCAAGCGCATCCTCACCGCGTACACCTTCTGCGGTGCCCTCGCCGGACTCGCCGGCGCCCTGTACCTGGCCCGGTTCGGCAACGTCGACTCCGGCACCGGGAACGGCTACGAACTGACCGTCGTCAGCGCGGTCGTCGTCGGCGGCGTCGTCTTCACCGGCGGCTCCGGCAGCGTCTACGGCGCCGCCCTCGGCGCGCTGCTGCTGACCTCGGTCAACAGCGTGCTGCCCGCCCTCGGCGTCAGCTCCGTGTGGGTGCTGGCCATCAACGGCATCCTGCTCATCCTCGCCATCGCCGTCGACCGGATCGTCGCACTGCGGGTGGCCGACGCCCTGAAGAAGAGGAACGCCCGCCATGGCTGACCGCTCCCTGCTGCGCGCCGTCCGCTGGGACACGGTCGTGGGCGCCCTCCTCCTCGTCGTCCTGCTGCTCTCCTTCGGCTTCGTCGACGGCTTCGGCAACTCCCTGAACCTGTCCTTCCTGATCGGCAACACCCTTCCCATCGCGCTCATCGCCCTCCCGATGACCCTGCTGGTCGTCTCCGGCGAGATCGACCTGTCGGTCGCCTCCACCGCCGGCCTGTCCGGCGCGGTGATGGGCGCCCTGTGGAACCAGGGCATGGCGATCGAGACGATCATCCCGATCTGCCTGCTGCTCGGCGTCGTGTGCGGCCTGGTCAACGGACTGCTGGTCACCCGGCTCGGCCTGCCCTCCCTCGCCGTCACCATCGGCACCATGGCCGCCTACCGGGGCATCGCGCAGATCGTGCTCGGCTCCGACGCGGTGACCGACTTCCCCTCCCCGTACCTGGACTTCGCGGCCGGACGCATCGGCGACACCTTCGTCCCGTATGCCTTCCTGCCGTTCCTCGTGCTGCTCGCCATCGCCGTGGTCGCCCTGCACGCCACGCCGTTCGGCCGGTCGCTGTTCGCCGTCGGCGCCAGCGAGGAGGCGGCGCGGTTCGCCGGCATCCGGGTCAGGCGGCAGAAGCTGATCCTGTTCACCCTGACCGGCCTGATGTCCGCCCTCACCGGTGTCTTCTGGGCCCTGCACTACGCCAGCGCCCGCTACGACAACGCCACCGGCCTCGAACTCTCCGTCGTCGCGGCCGTACTCCTCGGCGGCATCGACTTCGACGGCGGCAAGGGCACGCTCGGCGGCGCGATCGCCGGAGTGTTCCTGCTCGGGGCGTTGCAGAACGTCATGAGCCTCCAGGACGTCTCCGCCCAGTCGCAGATCGTCGTCACCGGCGTCCTGCTCGTCGTCTCCGTGCTCGGCCCCCGGGTGGCACGGCAGATCTCCGTCGCGCGGGCCGGACGCCGGGCGGCACCGACGCCCCTGTCCAAGGCGCCCACGCCCACCCCGTAACCGGCTCCGCCCACCCTCGTAAAGGACCCACCATGCGCAAGTCGTCGCTCCGCCGCACCTGCGCGGCCCTCGCCGCCGTCACCTCCCTCGCCCTGGCCGCCACCGCCTGCGGCGGCACCACGAAGGAGGACGTCGAGAACGAGGGCGGCGCGGCCGCCACCGCGGGCAAGGCCGACCCGAACGCCGAGACCAAGAAGGGACTGACCGTCGGCTTCCTGCCCAAGCAGGTCAACAATCCCTACTTCACCGTCGCCGACAAGGGCGGCGAGAAGGCCCTGAAGGAACTCGGCTCCAGCTACAAGGAGGTCGGCCCCTCCAGCGCCACCGACACCGCCGGCCAGGTCTCCTACGTCAACACCCTCACCCAGCAGCAGGTCGACGCGATGGCCGTCTCCGCGCAGGACCCGGGCGCCCTGTGCACCGCGCTCAAGCAGGCCATGAAGAACGACATCAAGGTCGTCACCTACGACTCCGACACCAAGCCTGAGTGCCGCAACGCCTTCGTCTCCCAGGCGTCCGCCGACGACCTCGGCCGCACCGAGGTGCAGCTGCTCGCCGAGCAGATCGGCTACAAGGGCGAGATCGCGATCCTGTCCGCCGCGCAGACCGCGACGAACCAGAACGCCTGGATCGAGATCATGAAGGACGAGCTGAAGGACCCGAAGTACAAGGACATGAAGCTCGTCAAGGTCGCCTACGGGAACGACGACGCCCAGCAGTCCTTCCAGCAGACCCAGGGCCTGCTCCAGGAGCACCCGAACCTGAAGGGGATCATCTCCCCGACCACCGTCGGCATCAAGGCCGCCGCCCAGTACCTGTCCGGCTCCAAGTACAAGGGCAAGGTCAGGCTGACCGGCCTCGGCACCCCCAACGACATGCGCAAGTACGTCAAGAACGGCACCGTCGAGGCGTTCGAGCTGTGGGACCCGGCCAGGCTCGGCGAGCTGGCCGCGCGCACCGCCGTCGCGCTGGCCTCCGGGCAGATCACCGGCAAGGAGGGTGAGACCTTCCAGGCCGGCGCCATGGGCGAGTACACCATCGGCAAGGACGGCGTGATCGACCTCGGCAAGCCGACCGTGTTCAACGCCGAGAACATCGACCAGTTCAACTTCTGATCCAGGAGCGGTACTTCATGCAGCGTGTCTGTTTCCTGCTCAAGGTCCGCCAGGACCGCATCGCGGAGTACCGCGAACGCCACGCGGCCGTGTGGCCGGAGATGTGCGAGGCGCTCTCCGCCACCGGCTGGCACAACTACTCGCTCTTCCTGCGTGACGACGGCCTGCTCGTCGGCTACCTGGAGACGGAGGACTTCGCGGCGGCCCGGGCCGGCATGGAGGCCACCGAGGTCAACGCCCGCTGGCAGGCGGAGATGGGCCCCTTCTTCGAGTCCCTCGACGGGGCCCGCCCCGACGAGGCGATGAAACCGCTCACCGAGGTGTTCCACCTCGCCTGAGACCACCTGAGGCTCGTCCGAGAACGGAGTCCCCTCGCGATGCGACGACGCACCCTCCTCACCGGCGCCCTCGCCGTCCCCGTCCTGGCGACGGAGTCCGGATACGCCGACCGGCGGTTCCTGTAGGACGGCGCCGCACTGAACGTTTTCGGCGAGGTACTGATCGACGAGACGCGTATCGCGCAGGACGGCGTGCTGTCGGCGATGTACGAGGAGCGGTCCAGCGGCACCACGCCCTCGGCGCTCCACGTCGTCGACTTCCGGCTGCCCGCCTGACGGAGGTCCCTCCCCGGGGGCGCGGGTAGTGTGAAGGTCTTCCGGCCGCCCCGCGTCCCTGGTGCCTTGTCCCGAGTCCGACCCTGGAGGTCCCTGCCCGATGGCCCATTCGGTGGGTATCAAGGACGTCGCCCGCGCCGCCGGAGTATCCGTGGGCACGGTCTCCAACGTCATCAACCGTCCCGACACCGTCGCGACCGAGACCCGCGCGCGCGTGCTCTCCGCGATCGACCGGCTCGGCTACGTCCGCAGCGAGTCCGCGCGCCAGCTGCGCGCGGGCCGCAGCCGGATCATGGGGCTGCTCGTCCTGGACATGGGCAACCCCTTCTTCGTCGACGTCGCCCGCGGCGCCGAGCGGGCCGCGCGCGACGCGGGGCTCGGCGTGATGGTCTGCAACAGCGCCCAGAACCCGGGGGAGGAGGCCGAGTACCTCTCGCTCTTCGCCGAGCAGCGGGTCCGGGGCGTCCTGCTGACCCCGGCCGACGCCACCGGCCGCAACATCGAGGGCTTCCGGCGCCACAACATCCCCTTCGTGCTGGTCGACCGCGTCGCCGAGGGCACCACCGAGTGCTCGGTCTCCGTCGACGACGTCGCGGGCGGCGCCCTGGCGGTGCGTCACCTGGTGGACGCCGGACACCGTTCCATCGCCTACGTCAGCGGCCCGCCCGGCCTCAACCAGGTCCGCGACCGCCGCACCGGCGCCCTGCGGGCGCTCGCCGAGGCCGGACTCGGCCCCGGAGCGCTGCGCGAGCTGCCCACCGAACGGCTCGACGTCGCCGCGGGCCGGGACGCCGGCGCCCGCCTCCTCGGCCTCGCCGACCGGCCCACCGCTGTCTTCTGCGCCAACGACCTGCTCGCCCTCGGCGTCCTGCAGGCCATGTACGCCGCCGGGGTCGGCGTACCCGACGACCTCGCGATCGTCGGGTACGACGACATCGAGTTCGCCGCCGCCGCGGCCGTCCCGCTCACGTCCGTGCGCCAGCCCGCCGTCACCATGGGCGCCATGGCCGCCGAGCTGCTCCTGGAGGAGACGGAACTGGCGGGCTCCGACCGGACCCACCCGCACCGGCGGGTCGTGCTCCAGCCCGAACTGGTGGTGCGGCGCTCCAGCCTCGCCGCCCGCTGAACCAGCATTCAGCACGATTTCATGATCCCGGGGGTCGGCGGCCGCAGAACCATGTGCTGAACTGGGACACGGCCGAAAGATCCGCCCGTACGATCCGTCCGTACGGTCCCTCCGTCCCGGGAGCCCCGTTGAGCCTCAGCTACCGCCAGCCCGGCGTCGTCCTCACCGACCGCCGCTTCACCGTGCCCCTCGACCACGCGAACCCCTCCGGGGAGACGATCGAGCTGTACGCCCGTGAGGCCGTGGCGAGCGACAAGGCACACCAGGACCTGCCGTGGCTGCTCTACCTCCAGGGCGGCCCCGGTTTCGGGGCGAACCGTTTCATCGGCCGTCCCGCCTGGCTCGGCCGCGCCCTGAAGGAGTACCGCGTCCTGCTCCTCGACCAGCGCGGCACCGGCGCGTCCACACCCGCGAACCGCCAGACCCTCCCGCTGCGCGGCGGCCCCGCCGAGCAGGCCGACCACCTCACCCACTTCCGCGCCGACGCCATCGTCCGCGACTGCGAGGCCATCCGCCCCCAGGTCACCGGCGGCGCCCCCTGGACCGTCCTCGGCCAGAGCTTCGGCGGCTTCTGCACCGTCGCCTACCTCTCGCTCGCCCCCGAGGGCTTGAGCACCGCCCTGATCACCGGCGGGCTGCCCTCCCTGGACGCCCACGCCGACGACGTCTACCGGGCCGCCTACCCCCGCATCGAGCGGAAGGTCGTCGCGCACTACGCCCGCTACCCGCAGGACATCGAGCGCGCCCGCCGCATCGCCGACCACCTGCTCACCCACGACGTGGTGCTGCCGAACGGCTACCGGCTCACCGTCGAGGCCTTCCAGTCCCTCGGCATCCTCCTCGGCGGCGGCGAGGGCAGCCACCGCCTGCACTTCCTCCTGGAGGACGCCTTCGTCCGCACCCCGCGGGGACACGAGCTGGCCGACGCGTTCCAGGAGCAGGCGCAGAGCCTGCTGTCGTACGCCGGCCACCCGCTCTACGCCCTTGTCCACGAGGCCATCTACGCTCAGGACGCGCGCCCCACCGGCTGGTCGGCCGAGCGGGTCCGCGCCGAGTTCCCGCGCTTCGACGCCGCCAAGGCCCTCGCCGGTGACGAACCGCTGATGTTCACCGGCGAGTCGGTCCACCCGTGGATGTTCGACTGCGACCCGGCCCTGCGCCCGCTGCGCGAGACCGCCGAACTGCTCGCCGCCCGCACCGACTGGACACCCCTGTACGACCCCGCCCGGCTCGCCGCCAACGAGGTGCCGGCCGCCGCGGCCGTCTACCACGACGACATGTACGTCGACACCGGCCACGCGCTGACCACCGCGCGGGCGATCCGCGGCCTGCGCACCTGGGTCACCGACGAGTTCGAGCACGACGGCGTACGGGCCGGCGGCCCCCGCGTCCTGGACCGGCTGCTCGCGCTCGCCCGCGACGAGGCCTGAACGGCGGCCCGCGAAACAGGGCGTGGGATGTCAGCGGCTCGCGTTAGTGTGCGGACATGACCGAGCCGACGATCACTCAACTGGAGCCCATGCCCGGCGACTGGCGGCGCGCCCTGGCCGTCGTCGCCCACCCGGACGACCTGGAGTACGGCTGTTCGGCGGCGATCGCGGCCTGGACCGACGAAGGCCGCGAGGTCGCCTATGTCCTCGCCACCCGGGGCGAGGCGGGCATCGACACACTGGCGCCCGCCGAGTGCGGCCCGCTGCGGGAGCGGGAGCAGCGGGCGAGCGCGGCCGTCGTCGGGGTGAGCGAGGTGGAGTTCCTCGACCACCGGGACGGCGTCATCGAGTACGGCACCGCCCTGCGCCGCGACATCGCCGCCGCGATCCGCAGGCACCGGCCCGAGCTGGTCATCACCCTCAACCACCGGGACACCTGGGGCGGCGTCGCCTGGAACACCCCGGACCACGTCGCCGTCGGCCGCGCCACCCTCGACGCGGCGGGCGACGCCGGCAACCGGTGGATCTTCCCGGAGCTGACCGAGCGGGGCCTCGAACCCTGGGACGGCGTGCGCTGGGTCGCCGTCGCCGGTTCCGCCTCGCCCACGCACGCCGTGGACGCCACACCGGGGCTGGAGCGTGCGGTCCGCTCCCTGCTCGAACACCGCACGTACATCGAGGGGCTGACCGACGAGGACCCGGAGACGTACGTGCGCGGATTCCTCGTCGGGTTCGCCGAGGCCGCCGGTGAGCGGTTCGGCGGGAGACCGGCCGTGACCTTCGAAGTTTTCGGGCGCTAGCGGCATGGAGGGGGAGCGGGAGACGCGGGGGGCGCGGGGGGACCAGCGCCTGGCGGAGCGGTTCGAGGAGCACCGGGGGCAGCTGAAGGCGGTGGCCTACCGCATGCTCGGTTCACTGGCCGAGGCGGAGGACGCCGTGCAGGAGGCGTGGCTGCGACTCGGCCGCACCGGCGCGGACGGCATCGGGAATCTGGGCGCCTGGCTGACCACGGTGACCGGGCGGGTCTGCCTGGACCTGCTGCGCTCGCGGACCGCGCGTCGCGAGGAGCCGATGACCGAGGCCTTCGACACGTTCGTCCCGGACCCGGTGCTCAGGGCACTGCCGCAGGGCGATCCGGAAGAGGAGGCCCTGCACACCGACTCGGTGGGGCTGGCCCTGCTGGTGGTCCTCGAGGCCCTGGAGCCGGCCGAGCGGCTGGCGTTCGTGCTGCACGACATGTTCGCGGTGCCCTTCGACGACATCGCGCCGATCGTGGAGCGCAGCCCGGCCGCCACCCGGCAACTGGCCAGCCGGGCCCGGCGCCGGGTCCGGGACGCGTCCGTCGAGGCCACCCCCGACGTCGGCAGGCAGCGTCAGGTCGTGGAGGCGTTCCTGGCCGCGAGCCGCGCCGGTGACTTCGAGGCCCTCGTGTCCGTCCTTCATCCGGACGTGGTGCTGCGGGTCGACGCCGGGGTACTGGGCAGCGGCGCGGGGGCGTCCAAACGGGTGCGGGGAGCGCGGACGGTCGCCGGACAGGCCTTCCGGTTCCGCCATCTCGCCGGGTCCGCCCGCCTGGCCCTCGTCAACGGCGCGGTGGGCACCGTCGCCGTCCAGGAGGGGCGGCCGCAGTCGGTCACGTACGTCACCGTCGTCGACGGACGCGTCACGGGGCTGTACATCCTGGCCGATCCGGACCGGCTGTCCCGCCTGGACCTGCCCGTACCGGACTTCTGACCGGATCGGGGGGCCGCCCGCGCTCCCGTGTGCCGGCGGTCCGTATGCTCGGCACCATGCGAGAACACACGGCCGATGAGGCGGAACTGCGCGGCGACTGCGAGCGGTGCTTCGGTCTGTGCTGCGTGGCCCTGCCCTTCGCCCGCTCGGCGGACTTCGCGATCGACAAGGACGCCGGAAAGCCCTGCCCGAACCTGCGGGACGACCACCGCTGCGGCATCCACGCGCGGCTGCGGCACAGCGGTTTCACCGGCTGCACGGTCTACGACTGCTTCGGCGCCGGACAGAAGGTCTCGCAGGTCACCTTCGGCGGCCAGGACTGGCGCACCGGCCCGCCGGAGCACGCCCGCCGCGTTTTCGACGTGTTCCCGGTCGTCCGCCAGCTGCACGAACTGCTCTGGTACCTCACCGAGGCGCTGTCCCTGCCCGCGGCCCGTCCCGCCCACGCCGACCTGCGCCGTGCCCTGACCGACACCGAACGTCTCAGCGACGGCTCCCCCGAGGAGCTGGCCGCCCTCGACGTCGCCGCGCACCGGCAGCGGGTCAACGTGCTGCTGCTGCGCACCAGCGAACTGGTGCGGGCCGGCACGCGCGGCAAGAAGAAGAACCGCCGCAACGCCGACCTCATGGGCGCCCGCCTGAGGGGCGCCGATCTCAGCGGGGCCGACTTGCGCGGGGCCTACCTCATCGCCGCCGACCTCACCGGCGCGGACCTGCGGGGCGCGGACCTGATCGGCGCGGACCTGCGCGACGCCGACCTCACGGACGCGGACCTGACCGGCGCCTTCTTCCTGACCCAGCCGCAGCTCACCGCGGCCCGGGGCGGCGCCGGAACCAGACTGCCGGGGTCAGTCACCCGTCCCGCGCACTGGACAGCGGGGCGCTGAAGCGGCGTCCTCGGGGGCGCGGTCCGCGGTGGTCCCGGGCGGGCCGGCCGGGGTCCGCCGGTCCAGTCGCAGCCGCAGTCCGTCCGGCATCAGCGTCAGCCGCTCGGTCACCCGCAGCCGGTGGTCCGGCTCCGGCCGCAGCTCGTAGCGGCGCAGCAGGAGCCCGAGGACGAGTGTCGCCTCGTGCAGCGCGAACTGCCGCCCGACGCACGCCCGCGCGCCCGTACCGAACGGCTTGAAGGTGTGCGGGACACGCGACCGTACGGCCTTGGCGTCGAAACGGTCCGGGTCGAACCGTTCGGCGTCGGGCCCCCGCACCTGCGGGTCGCGGTGCAGCATCCCCGTCAGCACCAGCGCCCAGGCACCGCGCCGCATCGGGTACGTCCCGCCGAGCACCGTGTCCCGGCGGGCCTCCCGCGCGAAGGCGGGAGCGGTCGGCCACAGCCGCAACGACTCGTCCAGCACCCGGCGCACGAAGCGCAGCCTGGCCACCTGCTCGTAGCCGGGCGAGTCCGTGTCGCCCCACACGCGGTCCACCTCGGCCCGGGCCCGGGCCGCGACGTCGGTCTACCGGCAGGCGCTCGCCGCACAGGAGCGGCAGATCCTCGCGGCCCTGGCCGCCGACCCGGAGTTCGGCCCGGCATTCGGGGAGCGGACCGACGTGCGGCTGGCGGTGCGCGGCTGGCCGGCGTTGACCACCGCGGTCTGCCTGGAGTGGCTGCGGGACCCGGAGCCGGCCCCGGAGCAGGTGCGCGACCTGTGCGCACGGGCCCTGCTGGGCGCCATCGCGCCGTGAGCGCCCCCGTTGCACTCCGAAAGGCTCTCCCAGGCCGCTGAAATGCGCCCTGGCATGCGCCGAAAAGGTCTCGCAAAGAATCACGTGTCCCGGTTGGCGCACACCCAGATCTCCTATAAGTTAGGTGAGCCTTACCTAATGAACTTGCCTATTGGATTGACGACGGAGGATGGGGATGGGCGACAGCCACACGTGGACGGCCGCGCCTGCCGCGGCGGAGCAGGTCCGCTCCGTACTCGCCGCCGCATGGTCCTGCGCGGTGACCGCGGAGGGCGGCCGCGAGGAGTTCGTCGGCGCGCACACCGTGTCCGACGACGGCCGGGTGCTCCTGCACGTGCCCGAGGACAGCGCCCTGCTCGCGGCGGCGATCTGCGCGCCACGCGGGGAGCCGTCCGCCGTGCTGGAGTTCGCCGACGTGGCGCCCGTCCCGGTGCGGAACCGGATCAGGGCCCGGCTCTGGCTCGCGGGCCGGTTCGTCCCGGAGGACGGCCACCTGGCGTTCACGCCCACGCGCGTGGTGCTGCGGCAGCCCTCCGGTGCCGTTGTGGTCGGCCTCGACGAGTTCGCCTCGGCCGGACCCGATCCGCTGGCCCTGGCCGAGGCGCGGCTGCTGACCCATCTCGCCGACTGCCACGGCGACGCGGTGGAGCGGCTGACCCGACTCGTCGACGCCGACAGCCTGCACGGCGCGGTCCGGGTGCGGCCGCTCGCCGTCGACCGGCACGGACTGACGCTGCGCATCGAGCGTGCCCGCGCCCACGGCGACGTACGGCTGCCCTTCCACGCGCCCGCCGACGACCTCGCGCAGCTCACCGAGCGGATGCACGTGCTGCTGACGCAGGCGGGCGCCGCCTCCTGCCCCCGGGCCCTGCAGCGGCAGCGCACGGACGGCGACGGCTGACGGCGGACGGCTCTACCCGCCGACCGCCGACCGCCGACCGCCGTCCGCCGAGCCCCCGGTGCCTACCAGTCCCCGTCCTCCACCGGTGCGCCCGGTGCGTCCTTGAGCGGCCTGACCTGCTGCTGCGAGGGTGCCTGCCACGGCTCGTGGTCGTCCCCGGTCCAGTCTCCGACCGGCTTGACGTCCCGGAGCGGATCGGTGGGCGCGAGGTCGTGGGCGTCCTGGTCGTAGTAGTCGTACCAGGGCAGACCGGCCTGCGTGTACGCGGCCCGGTCCACGGGGGACGGCGGTGGCGTCTCGCCGGTGATGCGCAGCCACTGCGGAGGCGTGACCAGGTGCACGAAGACCCGGCCCGCGGGCCCCTCGGCCCAGTTGGACAGCGGCCGTTCGTCGCGGTAGACCTCCTGCCGCATGGATCCTCCGACGCCGAGCCCCATGGCCGGCGCGGACCGTGGCCGGGCCGCGCCCGGGGCCGCCGGGGCCGACATCGGCATCGGGGCCCCGTAGGCGCCGCCCGACCGGGCCGCCCGGCGTGTCCGCTCGGCCCGGCGCCGCTCCTCCTCCCGCCAGCGGGCGAGCTCGGCATCATTGAGCGGGAAGGCCTGCAACTGGACGCCGCCCCAGACCTCCTCGCCGGTGACCTGGCCCTCGACGGTCGCCCCCATGCCGAGTGGCACCGCCACGAACTGGCGGACCGTGCCCGTCCCGGAGTTGATGCCGTCCAGCCAGGGCTGACGGGGGAGCACCACGTAGTTCTGCGGGTCGCGGGTCAGCCGGTCGCTCCAGGGCTTGCCCGAGACCGCGCACACCTTCCCCACCCCGACCTGGAGCGCGGCGGGTTCCTTCGTGCCGGCGAAGCTCAGCCACATGGCCTCGCGCAGGTACACCGGGAGCATCACGCCGCCGCGCGCCCGCCAGGCCTCGGGCACGGTGCCGGCGTAGTCGGCGACCCGGCGGACCGGGAACTCGCCGAGCCCCGGCGGCAGCGGGTGGGTGCCCGTCTCGGGCAGCCGCAGGGTGCGGATGAAGCGCACCGTCGCACCGCCCGGCAGCAACAGCCTGTTCCCGTCGATCCGCACGCTGGTGTCGGTCATCCGTACGCCTCCTCTTCCCGTCTTCCGGTGGCGGATCTTCCGAGTCCGCCATCACCGTTCCTCAGGGGGAACGACGCCGGGCAGCGCTACGGTTCCGCTTCCGGAGCCGGGCCCGCACCTCGTCCCGCAGACGGGTCAGCCGCGGCATGCGTTCGCGCAGCTCGCGCGTGTGATGATCCAGTTCCTCCAGGAGCCGGCGAGAGCGGTGCTCGGTGTCCATCTCGTCGATGATGCGGTTGACCTCGGTCAGTACCGCACCGTGCAACTGCCAGTGCAGGGGGCTGCGCTGCACCTCCGTCAGGAGCAGCTGGGCCAGCCTGTCCCGGGTGACCGCGGCCTGCCGCAACTCGGTGGTCAGGCGCTCCTCCGCGGACTCGGCGTCCTCGCTCGCGCTGGTGGTCACCAGCACCGCGAAACTGACCACGGCGTCGGCGATCTCGGACAGCAGCTGCTGGACGGCGGCGCCCGTCTCCGGTGGGAACAAGGGATCGGGTTCACGTTCCTTGGCGAGGTCGGTGAAGGTACGCGCGAGGACCCGCATCACCACCGTGCAGATCTCCAGGGTGTCCAGACCGGTACGCAGCA
Organism: Streptomyces sp. NPDC017890; assembly: GCF_044328675.1. Lineage (NCBI taxonomy): Bacteria > Bacillati > Actinomycetota > Actinomycetes > Kitasatosporales > Streptomycetaceae > Streptomyces > Streptomyces sp. NPDC017890. Next base: position 116,233 of record NZ_JBIRHU010000024.1, on the reverse strand, counting down.
CCACCCGGTGGAGCAGCCCCTCGCGTACGCGGGGATTCAACCGCAGGCTGTCCTCGGCCTGGCGGAGGTCCTCGTCCACCTCCCCGATGTCGTGGTCGAGCCGCCGGGCCTCGTGCAGCCGGGCAGCCGCCTCGTGGAACGGCGTGCTGTCGGCGGCCTCCTCACCCATGCGCAGCATCAGCTGCCGCACCCGCCGGGCCAGCCCCTCGATGGACTCACCGGCCTGCTCCACCCACACCGGGGGAGCGAGGATCAGGTTGAAGGCCAGCCCGACGATCGCCCCGATCAGTGTCTCCACCACCCGCGCCCACGCCAGGCTCCCGTGCGAGGTCACACCGAGCACCAGCATCGCGCTGATCGCCACCTCGGCCACGAACTCGTGCGCCCGCACCAGGTGCCCCACGCCCAGCGCCGCCACGATCACCAGGGCCAGACTCCACCAGCTCAGCCCGACCAGCTGGCTGAAGGCGATGGCGACCAGGACGCCGGCCACCACGGCGTTCACGCGGCGGAAGCTCATCTTGAGCGTGGCGTACAGGGTGACCTGGACGACCAGCAGCGCGGTCAGGGGAGCGGTGAGCGGCGCCGCCGACTTGTCGGGGGTGAGCCGCACCGCGATGACATAGGCGATCGAGGCCGCGGCGGCCGATCGCAGCGCCTGCACCACCATGGGGTCCTTGAGCCACTTCACCCGTCGCAGGGTTGCGGCCGCTCTCTCACGTACATCCCGCATCCTCGGGCTGTTCCCTTCCCCAGGCGCCTCGAACGTATCCGGACAGGACGGTAACCGGACAAAGGGGGCAGGAGTGGTTCTCACGCGCCGTACACCGGCATCCGTGAACGTCAGGCGATCACCTTGGCCAGGAAGGCGGACAGGTTGCCCAGGGTCCGGGCGATCTGCTCCTCGAGGGTGAGGCTCTCCTCGAAGCGGGCGCCGCCCTCCGGTACCTTCTTGCCCCGCAGGTAGAGGGAACAGGCGAGGTCGGCGCACATGTACAGGCCGACCGAATTGCCTTCGCGGCCGGCCGGGCCCGCCTTGCGCGCGGTCATCAGCGACACCCCGCCCCGGGGGTGGGTGGTCAGGCACAGTGCGCACATGCTGCGCTGGAAGAGGCCGCGCTGTGCCTGCTGGAACCGCAGGCTCACGCCGGTGAGGCGCTCGCCGTGGTCGGTGACCAGATAGCTGCGGTCGGGCGCCCCGGGGTCCCGCCAGCCCAGGAAGTCGAGATCGTCCCAGGGGTGCTCGCCGAGATCGCGAGGGACGGCCAGGCGCCTGGCCTCGCCCTTCGAGCAGTTGACGAAGGAGTTGCGGACGTCCTGCTCGGTGAGTGCTCTCATGGAGGAACCCCGATCGCGAGTCGATGGCCGGCATGGTCAAACCTAGGGGCCCTAGGTTTTCACCTAGCCTAGATAGGCAGGGCGGGGCGGTGCCAGTGGATTTCGGCAGCGCGCTTTCGCAGGCCGTACGGCCCCGACGCCGTCACCGTCGGTGCCGCGATCCTGCCGCCGGCCGACTTCTTCGCGCGCGGCGGCCGGCGCCCCGAACCGGCCGGCGCCCGAGGACCCGGTTCCCGCGTGGCGCACGGCGCTCGAGGAGCGGGCGCCGCACTGAGGTTTCGCCGGTCACCCCGGAGGTACCCGAGGTCGCCCGGACGACCAGGAGGAACGCGGAAAGGGAGTGCGCCGTGACCGACCACCGCCTCGAAGGACCGGGCGAGAACGGTGCCCCCGTTCCGCGGGACATGCCGGACCAGCAGGCCGGCACCGGCGACGACCCGTGGGAGGCCGCCGCGCCCACGCGCGAGCAGCTCGAGCAGGGCCAGCGCCCCGAGGGTGACCAGGACGACGATGCCGACGACAGCGCCGGCGAGGACGGAGCGGCACCGGCGGCCGGGCCCACCGCCGACGTGCCCGACACGGACGAAGCGGGGACGGGCCGGCAGGGCGCGCCGCACTCGGGCGCCGTACACCCCGAGCACCCCGTGCCCGACGAGTCCCCAGGCTGACGGGGCCACGAACGAGTCCGCCGACTCACCGGGGCCGGGGGCGGGCACCGGCCCGCCCCCGGCCCCGGGCTTCAGCCGACCTTGCGCCCCCGCAGCGGCTCCGTCGCCGCTCCCGCGCCCTGCTGGAGGCCCCGCAGGAACTCCTCCAGGACCTCCGTGGCCGTATGCTCCGGGCGCCACCCCAGCTCGGCCCGCGCCCGTGTGCAGTCCATGAGCGGCAACCGCAGCACCGCGTCGAACAGGTGCGGGGAGGCGGGCAGCAGGTGCAGCCCCCACGCCGCGGCGATCGCCGAGCGGGCCGCGGTGCGGGGCAGCCGCACCGGTCGCACACCGATCATGTCGCCGAGCAGCTCGGCGTCGACCGGCGGCTCGGCGGCGAGGTTGAACGGGCCCCGGGCGTCCTCGGAGCGCGCCGCCAGCCGGTACGCGTTCGCCGCGTCGTCGGTGTGCAGCGCCTGGACCCGCAGGCCGGGAACGTCCGGCAGGAAGGGCAGGAGCTGCGGACGCGCCATCGGACCCGGCAGGAACCTGCCGCCGAAGATCCGGCGCTGTTCGCTCGCCGACTCCCGCTTGAAGAGGAACGCCGGCCGCATACGTACGACCCGGATCCCCGGGTGGTCCCGCTCGAAGGTGTCCAGGGCACGCTCCAGATAGGCCTTCTCCCGGCAGTACGCGGCGTCCGGCCAGCCGTGCGTCGGCCAGGACTCGTCCACCGCGTGGTCCTTGGGACCCGGCGAGTACGCGCCGACCGACGAGGCGTGCACCAGCGCCGGCACCCCGGCCGCCGCCACCGCCTCGAAGACCCGGATGGAGCCGAGTACGTTCGTGCGCCAGGTCGTCGCCGGGTCGTGCGTCGGCTGGAACGCCCAGGCCAGATGCACCACCGCGTCGGCGCCGGCGAAGTGGCCGGTCAGGTCGGCCTGCTCCGAGGCCACGTCGGCCGCGGCCCACTCCGTCCTGGGGGGCGACCACTCGGGAATCCGCCGGGCCAGCCCCAGCACGGACGCGACCCCCGGATCCTCCGACAGAAGCCGCACCACGCTGGTGCCCACGTTGCCGGTGGCACCCGTGACCACGATCCTGCTGCCCGCCTCGCTGCTCACCTTGCGCTCCTCTCGGCCGCCTGCCGTACGGAGGTCACCGGGTACCCGCCCCGCCGGGGAGGCACGCAAGAGGAAGCCCCGACCGTGACGGGGGAATCACGATCGGGGCGGTACGAGGTGGATACGGACGGCGGTCGCCTCTCGGCGAAAGGCTCCACAGGGCTTCAGCCGAACGATCGTCCCTGTGGGCGATAGGTGAGGCCCGGGGACACTGTTCCGTCCGTACCCACGCCTTCTTCAACGGGGGAGGGGCTGCCGGTGTTCCACCGTCTGTCGCGTTTTGGGGTGATGTGTGTCACTGCTCCTGGGGCTCGGGCACGATCTCGGCCCACAGGTTCTCGGCCTGCAGCAGCAGTGTGCCGAGGACCGCCGTCCGCGCGGGCCCCTGCCCGGCGTGTTCCCGCAGTCCGTCCTGCAACCGCCGGTGCAGTTCCTCCATGGTCTCCTCCGTGGCCTCCTCCCGGCGGGCCTCGGCGGCCTCGCCCAGCAGCCGGTCGGCCTCCCCGTGGCAGGCGTCCCCGATGAGTGCCAGCAGACGCGCGTACAGGTCCAGCACCGGACCCTCGGGCATGGCGGGAGTCCGGTGTTCGTCGGCGGCCACCGTCAGGGTCCGGGTCAGTGCAGTGACGTTCCAGGCGACGCGACTCCACCGCTGATCCTCCTCCTCCGGAGGGACGGCGGCGGGCGCGCGACGCAGCGCGCGCAGCGGCCCGTAGTTCAGGCGCAGGCTCTCCTGGCTCCACGACCGGGCCGACGCCAGCGCGTCCAGCCGCCGCTGCAGACGCGCCGCGTCGCTCGCCCAGCCGGCCGTGGTCTGCGCGTCCCACTCGGTCTCCCGCAGGTCCGCCGCGACGGAGTGCAGGACGTCGCCCGCCTCCCGGGGAAGCGCCGCCAGGTTCTCGCGCACGTCCCGCAGGTGGATCGGCGGCAGCACGAAGGCGTTGACCACGATGCCGATGACCGCGCCGAGCGCGGCCTGCCCGACCCGGTGCCCGACCGCGGAGGCCGAGACCGGCGTACCGGAGGCCAGCACGAACACCGCGGTGGTGGCCGTGTAGATGCCCTGTCCGCCGAAACGGGACCAGTTCGAGATCAGCATCAGTACCGGCAGGGACAGCACCAGCGCGCCCGTGTTGTCGTCCGTGAGCGCCTGTGCCGCCGACGCCGTAAGGGCTCCGACGCAGATCGCCGTGAACTGGTGCCCGGCCTGCAGGACGGAGCTGTAGACGGTGGCCTGTACGAGGACGAGCGCGACCCACGGGGCCATCAGCGCCATCGGATCGCCCAGCCAGACGCCTGCCACGGCCCAGGCGATCAGCGCCGCGCCCGCGGCCTTCAGCGACTGCACCACCAGGTCGCGTTCCCGCCCGGGGCCCTGCCAGGCCGCCCGGACGGCCCGCCCGACGGCACACGTCTCCCGCCACACCGCGGTCAGCGGCCGACGGCCCCGGAGCACCTCCCGGGCAGTACTCGTCACAGCGGTCATACGGCACCGGGTATCGGCGTGAACGGGCGACGCGCCCCCGGACGAGGTACGACACGGTGGCTCATGCCAACGGGCTCTCGTCGAGCGTGGCGAGCAGGCCGGCCGGGTCGGCGTAGACCGAGTCCGCGCCGGCCTGCTCCAGGTCGGCGCGGGGCAGACCGCCGCACAGCACGGCCACGCAGCGCACTCCGGCCCGGCTGCCCGCGCGCATGTCCCAGACGGTGTCGCCGACGAAGACCGCCCGCTCGGCCGGCACCCCGGCGAGTTCCAGGGCGTGCTCCACCGGCTCGGGCGACGGCTTGCCCGCGTCGACGTCGTCGGCGCTCGCGGTGGCGTCGATCGCGTCGTCCGCGTCGATCGCCCGCAGCAGCGCGCCCAGCTCCGGGCCGCCCGCGGAGGTGGCGAGGATCACCTTCCAGCCGTCACCGGACAGGCGGCGCAGCAGCTCCCCGGCGCCCGGCAGCGCCGGCAGGCGGTCGAAGTACTGCCCGTACAGTGCCTTGTGGGCGGCGCTGAGCTGCGCGTCCTGGTCCGTGTCGCGGTCCTCGCCCAGCAGATGCCCGATGAGGTCGGTGGAGGCGAGGCCCACCGCACGGTGAATGGCGTGCATGGGCACCTGGTGTCCCGCCTGCCGGAACGCCTCCCACCAGGTCGCCACATGCAGGTGATTGGTGTCGACGAGGGTTCCGTCGACGTCGAACACGGCCGCCCGTTCCATGCACGTTCCTTTCCTGGTCCTGTCTTCGTTGGATCGTCCGGCGGGTACCACGTCAGCGGGCCGCCACTCCGTCACGGTGTACGGCCCTTCCGGGTCCAGGCCAGCAGCTCGTCCAGGGACCACGTGGTGACCACGCGCTCCGCGGGCACGTCGCACTCCTGGGCCCGCGCGCAGCCGTGGATCTGCCAGTCCAGCTGGCCGGGCGCGTGCGCGTCGGTGTCGACGGAGAACAGGACGCCCGCGTCCACCGCCCGGCGCAGCAGCCGGCGCGGCGGATCGAGCCGCTCGGGCCGGCTGTTGATCTCCACGGCCGTGCCGGACTCCGCGCAGGCGGCGAACACCTCGTCCGCGTCGAACTCCGACTCGGGCCGCCCCCGCCCGGTCAGCAGCCGGCCGGTGCAGTGGCCCAGGATGTCCGCGTGCGGATCGCGGACGGCGGCCACCATGCGGCGGGTCATCGCGCGGGCGTCCATCCGCAGCTTGGAGTGCACGGACACCACCACGACGTCGAGGCGCTCCAGCAGCTCCGGTTCCTGGTCCAGCGAACCGTCGTCGAGGATGTCGCACTCGATGCCGGTCAGCAGCCGGAACGGCGCCCAGGTCTCGTTGAGCCCCGCCACCACGTCCAGCTGTTCGCGCAGCCGCTCGGGGGACAGGCCGCGTGCGACCGTCAGCCGCGGCGAGTGGTCCGTCAGCGCCGCCCACTCGTGCCCGAGCGCCGCCGCGGCCCGGCCCATCGCCTCGATCGGGCTGCCCCCGTCGGACCAGTCGGAGTGCAGATGGCAGTCGCCGCGCAGCCGCTCCCGCAGTCGTTCACCGCCGAGGGCGAGCGGGGCCTCGGCCTCGCCCTCCAGCTTCTCCAGGTAGCCGGGCAACTGCCCGGACAGTGCCTCGCGCGCGACCTGTGCCGTCCTGGGTCCGACGCCCTTGAGCGACTCCAGTGACCCGGCCCGCTCCCGCAGCTCGTCGGCGGGGAGCTCACCGAGCACCCGGGCCGCGGTGCGGAAGGCGCGGACACGGTAGGTCGGCGCCTGGGACCGTTCCAGAAGGAACGCGATCCGCTCCAGAGCCTCCACGGGGCCCAGCGCGTCGGCGGGGTCCATCGCCACCTCCTCCAGCGGCTTCCTCCGGCACGTCCAGGGTTCCCCAGCGCTCCGGGACCCGCACCACGGACCCGGCGGTTTGCGCCTGCCACACCCGGGTACTGCGACGCCCCGCGCACCGCCGCGTGCCGCGGGGCCGCACAGCCGAGGAGCGCCCAAGAGGAGGCCGTCATGCCCAGCCCCAGCCCGTCCGACGCCAAGGTGGCCGTGATCACCGGCTCCGACTCCGGCATCGGCCGCGCCACCGCCGTACGCCTGGCCGAGACGGGGATGGACGTCGGCATCACCTGGCACAACGACGAGGAGGGCGCCGAGCGCACCGCCGAGGAGGTGCGTGCCCTGGGACGCCGGGCCGCGACCGCCCGGGTGGACCTGACCCGGCTGCCCGAGGCCGCGGACACGGTCGACGGGCTGTGCGAGCGGCTGGGCCGGATCGACGTCCTGGTCAACAACGCCGGTACGGGTACCGCCACGCCCTTCCTCGACCTGGGACTGGCCGACCTGCGGCACGTCCTGGACGTCGACCTGGCCGGCCCGTTCCTGTGCGGGCAGAACGCGGCCCGGCGCATGATCCGGCAGGGTGACGGAGGCCGGATCGTCAACGTGACCTCGGTCCATGAGCACCAGCCGCGGGTGGGCGCCGCGCCGTACTGCGCGGCCAAGGGCGGCCTCGGCCTGCTCACCCAGGTCATGGCGATCGAGCTCGCCGAGCACGGCATCACCGTCAACGCGGTGGCGCCCGGCGAGATCGCCACGCCCATGACCGGCCAAGAGGACACCGACCCGCACACGGAGCGCCGGCCCGGCGTGCCTCTCGGCAGGCCCGGCGACGCCCGCGAGGTCGCCGCTGTGATCGCCTTCCTCGCCGGGCCCGACGCCTCGTACGTCACCGGCGCCTCCTGGAGTGTCGACGGCGGAATGCTCCGGATGGGTCCGATGGCCGGATCCCATCTGACGGGCGACGACTGGCGCCGGCCCTGAGCAACCGCGCCGCTCGGCGGTCCGTCCGCACGGCCGCGGGTGCGGGTTGCGGCCTACCCTCTAGGCATGACCGAAATCGAGAGCCCGCACATCGGCAGTCCGCGGATCCTCGTGCTCCAGGTGCAGCCGGGCACGCCGCCGTTCCGGATCGTGGAGATCGACGGCCAGGTGGTCGGTGAGGCCAAGGCCGTCACCGACGTCCTGCTGGCCGCCGCGGCCTTCGGCATCACGGTCCACGACCTGGACGACCCGGACGTGGTCCGCTGGGTGGGCGGGGACAAGTTCACCTGGACGCTGCACTGACGCCGGTCCAGGGCCTCAGCCGACCGTCCACTTCTGGTTGGCGCCGCCCGTGCAGGTCCAGATCTGCAGCCGGGTGCCGTTGGCCGAGCTGTTGCCGGTGACGTCGAGGCACTTGTCGGCCTGCGGATTGACGATGTCGCGCGCGGCGGTGACGACCCACTGCTGTGCGGCGCTGCCGTTGCAGTCCCACAGCTGGACGACCGTGCCGTCCGCCGTGCCGCCGGCGTTGACGTCCAGGCACTTGCCGAGCGCCCGGACCGTGCCGTCGGAGCCCACCGTCCACCGCTGGGCCGCGGTGCCGTTGCAGTCGTACAGCTGTACGGGGGTGCCGTTGGCGGAGTCCGCCGCGGCGACGTCCGCGCACTTGCCGGCCAGGCCCCGGATCGTTCCGCCGGGCGCCGAGTCGCTCGTGGTCACCGAGACGTGGTCCACCACCAGCGACTGGGGGAAGACCGTGGAGCCGTCCGGATCGCCCGGCCAGTAGCCGCCGACCGCCAGGTTGAGGATCAGGAAGTACGGCTTGTTGAACACCCACTGCCTGCCGCCCAGGTCGGCCGGGGTGCGCCGCTGGTAGACGTTGCCGTCGACCGACCAGGTGATCGAGTCGGGCGCCCAGTCGACGGCGAACGTGTGGAAGCCGTCCGCGAAGGCCTGGCCGCCCGGCAGGGTGTAGCCGGCACCGATGCCGCCCGCGCCGAAGTAGCCGGGGCCGTGGATGGTGCCGTGCACGGTGGAGGGTTCGAAGCCGACGTTCTCCATGATGTCGATCTCGCCGGAGTCCGGCCAGTTCACCGGGGTGCCGAGCATCCAGAACGCGGGCCACATGCCCTGTCCGCGCGGCACCTTCATGCGGGCCTCGACGTGACCGTACTGCGCGGTGAACTTCCCGGAGGTGTTGAGCCGGGCGGAGGTGTACTGGCAGGTTCCGTACCAGCACCGGTAGTCGGCCGGGTTCTCCTTGCGGGCCGTGATGACCAGATGGCCCTGGCCGTCCAGGGCCGCGTTCCGGTTGCCGGACGTGTAGTACTGCCGTTCGTGGTTGTTGACGTTGTCGCCGGTCTCGATCTGCCACTTCGAGGAGTCGACGGCCGCACCGGCCGGGCCGTCGAAGGTGTCGGAGAACGTCACGGCGGCGGCCGCGTCGCCGGCGGTCCCGGCGGTTTCCGGTTCCGCCCGGGCGGGGCCGGTCACGAGGGACGCGGCCAGCCCGGCGGACAGAGCGGCGGCGAGGAGGCATCTGCGGAGCAGGCGTCGATGGGCCACGGCTTTCCCTTCCGTACGGCGTCCCGGCACGGGAGCGCCGACCGAGGTGGGGGGTAAGGGTGTCGCCCTTTGATTCAAGGAGTGAATTAAGACCTCGTCAATACCGTGGTCCGGACCGCCCTGCCCACCGTCACTTCCGGGGCCGGCGCGCATGGACCGCACGGCTCATCCGCCGGCCCAGGAGCAGGTAACCGACCAGCGCGCCGGTGGTGTTGAGGATGACGTCGTCGATGTCGAAGGCCCGCCCGGTGACCAGGGCGCCCTGCGCGAACTCCACCAGCAGCATCACGGCGGCCGTCAGCAGCAGCACCCGCAGCAGCCCGCGGGTGCGCGGCGCGACGACCGGAACCAGTACACCGAACGGGACGCCCAGAACGATGTTGCCGCCGATCTGCTTGACGGCGTCCCGCAGCGCGGGCTGGTCCAGATAGGCCTTCAGTGAGCGGCCGGGACGCATGTTGGTGTGCGTCAGCGCCTCCGACGCGGGGGAGGGATGCAGGGTCAGCCGTGCCAGCACCACCGCGAACGCCACCATGAAGACGAACGCGCAGACCATCGCCAGCAGGCGCAACGCGAGGGCGAGCGGGCGCCGTTCGCGCCGGTCGGCGTCCCCGGCCTTGGCAGTGCGGGGGCGCAGCAGGGAGCGCGGCCCTGAGGCGGCACGAGCCATTCGGTCCTCCAGTCGTCGACTTCCCCGCAGGGGGGTGCGGTTACCCGCCGGACGGTCGTGGATGCGGGGTGAGCGGTTGCCGCTCTCACGGCCCGTAGGTCACCCGCACCTCCTCGAAGCCGAGGGAGCGCAGCAGGCCCTGGAGCATCGCCGTGGTGTTGCTCTCGGCGCGCGCCTTGAGGCCGCTGTCCTTCGCCGCGTCCCCGATGTGCCGGGACGCCAGCTTCTGCACGGCCTGCTCACCGTTCGGGTTGTCGGAGAAGAGGTCGCCGAGGCGGTCGAGGAGCCCGCGCTGCTTGGACACGGCGTAGGAACGCTCGGGGTCGAGGGCGGGCTCGCCGAGCGCGGCGTGCGGCAGCCGGAGCGTGGCCGACGTGCGGTCGCCGTTGACCGTCACGTCGTCCTCGTCCACCTTGCCGAGGTCGACGTAGGCGTCGACGGTGCCCGCACCGACGTACAGGGTGCGGGTGCCGCGGATCGCGTCGGGCAGGAGCTTGGCGTCCTTCTCCAGGTCCACGACGACCTGGAAGTTGCCTGATGCCGCCTCGTAGCGGCTGAGGTCCTGGATGGACGTCAGCAGCGCGGGGCCCGAACGGTCCTGGGTCTCGGTGCCGAACAGGTCCTTCAGACCCGGGACGACGCTCAGCCGGAGCCCCGCGAACAGCACGACGAGCACCAGCACGATCGCGCTGAGCGCCTTCGCCCAGCCGGGCATGCGCCCGGGGAGGTTCCTGACGGGAGTCGTCATGGCGACGGCCCTCCTTCCTACTGTCCGGATGCCCTCCATCTGCCTTGCCAGACAGAGCAGTTGACGGGAGGGGAGGGGAGACGGAGGCACGGCGGGGCGCGTACGGGGCTCAGCGTGGTGGACGGTGTGGTGGATCGGTGTGGTGGTTGAGTGTGGTGGTCGAGGGTGGTGGTCGAGGGTGGTGGTTCAGTGCGGCGGCTTGAGCGGGCGGTCCTCGGACGGCCGGGACGACCACACGGCCTCCCCGCGGGTGAGTCCCGGCAGCCGCAGCTCGGCCTCCCGCACCCGCCGGGCCGGCAGCCCGCCGGTGATCAGCCAGGCGGGGTCGCCGCCCGTCGTACCGGTGAAGTCCGCGCCCAGCGAGGCGAGCTGGGCCGTCACGGGCGCCAGCGTGTCCGGCGGGACCTCCGCCTCGAAGGCGTGGTACGGCTCGTACAGCAGTGTCCCCGCCCGGCGCAGGGCCCGGCGCAGCACGATCGGGGTCAGTCCGCGGAAGTCGGCGGCGGTGCTCACCGGCGAGCTGAATCCGGAGCGGATCAGGGTGACCCGGTAGTCCGTGACCGCGGCGCCGGTCAGACCGGACAGCAGCGTGGCGTGCACCGTCTCCTCGACGGCCTGGTGGAAGGCGCGGGGGAGCGCCCCGAGTTCCGTCTCGTAGGCGAACACCCCGCCCGAGCCGCGCGGCCCCGGCTCGACGCGCAGCCCGATCGTCGCCCAGTACCGGGTGCGGTCGAGCCACGGCATCTCCTCCGCGGCCTCGCCGGTGCCGGCGGGGCGCTCCAGGAACCGGACGCGGCCCGGCGCGAACTCCGCCTCGATGCCGAAGTCCTCGGCCAGCGTCGCCGCGAGCACCTCCATCTGTACCTCGCCGTACAGGAGCAGGGTGGTCGCGCCGGACGCCGCCGGGCGGACGTGCAGCAACGGGTCCTGGTCGGCCAGGGTGAGCAGGGCGGAGCGCAGCGGCGCCGCCTGCCCGGTACGCCGGGCGCGGACGAGGGTCTCGAGGGTCGGCGGTGCGAACTGCGGGGCGCGGTCGGTCAGGTCGCCGAGCCGGTCCCCGACGCGCAGGCCGCCGGGAACGCCGAGCGTGGCGATGTTCCCGGCGGTGAGTGTCCCGGCCCCACCGACCACGTCCAGGTGCGTGACCCGGCCGGGGACCTCGGTGGTCCGGCCGTCGGACTCGCGCCGCAGGAACGTCAGCCGTTGGCGCGGGCGTACCTCACCGTCGTACAGGCGCAGGTACGCCGTCCGCTCGCCGCCCGGTCCGGGGCGTACGGCGAAGACCGTGCCGCGCGGCGCGGGGCCGGCCGCCGCAGGGGAGGCGGGCGGGACCAGCCGCACCAGGTCCGCCACCAGCTCCGCGACGCCTTGGCCGCCGAGTGCGGAGCCGTGGTACAGCGGGTGGAGCGAGCCGTCGGCGGTGCGGGCGGCGAGCGCGGCGGCGAGTTCCCCGGCGGTCGGCGCGGGGCCGTCCACCAGCGCCGAGAGGATGTCCGGGTCGACCTCGGCGAGCGCCTCGGCGGTCCGTTCGTCCGGCGTGCGGCGCGCGACGCGGGCGTGCGCGGTGCCGGCGTCCGTCACCTCTGTCAGCGGCACGACGTGCGGCGTCAGCAGGCGCCGGACGTCGGTGAGCAGGGCTTCGGTGCGCGCGCCTGCCCGGTCGATCTTGTTGACGAAGACGAGCGTGGGCAACCGGAGCCGCCGCAGGGTGCGCATCAGGACCCGGGTCCGCGCCTGTACGCCCTCCACGGCGGACAGCAGCAGCACCGCGCCGTCGAGGATCTCCAGGGCGCGCTCGACCTCGGCGACGAAGTCGGAGTGCCCCGGGGTGTCGATCAGGTTGACCTGTGTGTCGCCGACGGTGAAGGCGGCGACGGCGGAACGGATGGTGATGCCGCGGCGGCGCTCGATCCCGCCGTCGTCCGTACGGGTGTCGCCGGCGTCGACGCTGCCGAGCCGGTCGATGGCGCCGTGGTCGAACAGGAGCCGTTCGGTGAGGCTGGTCTTACCGGCGTCGACGTGGGCCAGGATGCCGATGTTCAGGATGCCGGGGGTGTGCGGGGTGTGCGGGATGTGCATACGAAGTCGAGTCCTCGATGACCGTGGGCCGGAAGGGGCACTGGGTGATGTCGAGGAGTCGGCGCATGCGAGGGATCCTGACCTGAGGAATCACGGACGGCACCATCATGGCCCCACCTTCCGGGCCCGCCGCAACCGGATTTCCGTAAGCTGAGGCCCCCGGCCGGACAGGATCACGCGAGGAGCGGTCCGTGCGAGACATCGCCGTGTTCAGCGGTAGTGCCCATCCCGAGCTGGCCGAGGAGGTCTGCGCACATCTGGGTGTGCCGCTCAGCCCCGCCCGGGTCAGCCGGTTCGCCAACGACTGCCTGGAGGTGCAGCTGCGGGCCAACTGCCGGGAGCGGGACGTCTTCCTGGTCCAGCCGCTGGTCAAGCCCGTCCAGGAACATCTCGTCGAACTGCTGATGATGTGCGACGCGGCCCGCGGGGCGTCGGCCGGCCGCATCACCGTCGTCATGCCGCACTACTCCTACGCCCGCTCCGACAAGAAGGACGCGCCCCGCATCTCGCTGGGCGGGCGTCTGGTGGCGGACCTGCTGGTGGCGGCGGGCGCGAGCCGGGTGCTCGCCATGACGCTGCACTCGCCCCAGGTGCACGGCTTCTTCTCGGTCCCGGTCGACCATCTGCACGCGCTGCGCGAACTGGCCGCGCACTTCCGGCGGTACGACCTGTCCCGCACCACGGTCGTCTCGCCGGACCTGGGCAACGCCAAGGAGGCCGCGGCGTTCGCCCGGATGCTCGGCGCCCGGGTGGCGGCCGGCGCCAAGCAGCGGTACGCGGACGACCGGGTCAGCATCAGCGCCGTGATCGGGGACGTCGCCGGGCGCGACGTCATCGTGCTCGACGACGAGATCGCCAGGGGCAGCACCGTGCTGGAGCTCCTCGACCGGCTGCGGGAGGCCGGGCCGCGCACGATCCGCCTCGCCTGCACGCACGGGCTGTTCGCGGCCGGTGCGCTGGGGCGGCTCAGCGAGCAGCCGGACGTGCTGGAGATCGTGTGCACCAACACGGTGCCGGTGCCGGCCGACGACCACGCGGAGAAGCTGCGGGTCCTGTCCATCGCCCCCGCGCTCGCCGAGGCCGTGCGCCGCATCCACAACGGCGAGTCGGTCAGCGCCCTGTTCGACGCCCCGCCGGCCGGCTGACGCCGAGCACGTCCTCCAGGGCCGGCCGCGGTGGCAGCAGCCGCGCCAGGCCGGTGATCCTCAGCATGCGCAGGGTCAGCGGGTGGGCACACACCAGGTGCACCTGCCCGCCCCGGTCGAGCACCTGGCTTCGGGCCCGGTACAGCAGCCGTAGCCCGGAGCAGTCGAAGAACTCGATCCCGCTCAGGTCGAGCACGACCGGGGCGCCGGGGCGCCGCGTCTCCCGGTCCAGGCGGGGGGCGATCTCCCCGGCCGACGCGATGTCGATCTCGCCCCGGAACTCCAGCACCGTGTGCCCACGGTCGTGGCGCACGCGCAGCTGCCAGGTGGACGACGCGGGTTCCTGCCGCACGACGACCTTGCCTCCAACCTGATACGGGGCCCAATTACCCATGCTGCTCGGGAAGTTACCCGGGCCGAGCGAGTTTGAGCATCTTCGATTGACATATGTCATCGAAATCTCGCAGTCGGATCGGTTCGGTGCGTCAGTGCGTCGACGCGTCAGCCGGTCAGCCGTCAGCCGGTCGGCCGGTCGGCTGACCGGTCGACCCGGCCGGTCAGTCGACCACGAGGACCAGCTTGCCCGTGGTGCGGCCGGTCTCGCCGAGCGCGTGCGCCTCGGCCGCGTCGGCCAGCGGGAACGTCCGCGCGATCGTGGCCCGCAGCTTCCCCGACTCGACCAGGCCGGCGATCTCCCGCATGCCGGCCCGGTCGGCGTCCACGAGCATCCGCACCGCACGCACGCCGAGCCGCTCGGCCTCCTCGTAGAACTCGTCCGACCCGACCGGCAGGATCGACACCACCACTCCGCCGGGACGCAGCACGCGCAGCGAGCGCAGGGACGTGTCGCCGCCGATCGTGTCCAGGACCACGTCGACGTCCTTCACGGCCTCGGCGAAGTCCGTCTCCCGGTAATCCACGGTCTCGTCCGCCCCGAGGGAACGCAGGAACTCGTGCTTGCCCGCGCTGGCGGTGCCGATCACGTGGGCACCCCGCGCCTTGGCGATCTGTACCGCCACATGGCCCACCCCGCCGGCCGCCGCGTGGATCAGCACCCGCTGCCCCGGCCGGAGGTCCGCCCGCTCCACCAGCGCCTGCCACGCGGTCAGCGAGACCAGGGGGAGCGCGCCCGCCTGGACGTGGTCGATCACGGACGGCTTGGGCGCGAAGGTGCGCGCGGGGGCGGTGACGTACTCCGCGTGGGAGCCGTGGCCGAACGGATAGGAGAGCATGCCGAAGACCTCGTCGCCGGGACGGAACGCGGCGACGCCGATCCCCACCGCCTCGACGACGCCCGAGACGTCCCAGCCCAGGACGAACGGCGGCTCACCGAGGAAGCCGCCGTTCGCCCGGTGCTTCCAGTCGGTCGGGTTCACCCCGGCGGCACGCACCCGCACCAGCACCTCGTTCGGGCGCGGCTCGGGGCGCCGAGGCCGTACTTCCTTCAGAACCTCGGGGCCGCCGAGGGCGTCCTGGCTGATGGCGCGCATGGTGTTCATCGGGAACCTCGCAACTCGGGGAGGGCTTCAACGGCAGACTCTGCGACCTCGACGAAATCGTGTCATTCCCCGGGCCGGAAGGCACCCGGGGGAGCCGGCCCCGAGAAGGAGTACGAGGCTGCCCGACCCTGAGTGATCCACGTGGCGCCCGGTCGTGATCTTCGGTACTGGTCCCGCCGCATGGCACCATCGGGGCCACCGACCGACCATGACGCCGCATCAGTATCAGGAGGCCGCGCGCAGATGACTCCGTCACCCGCCCGGAGCGCCGAACAGCGCAAGCACGACACCCTGCACCGCATGGACCACGACGAGGACGCCTGGGTGGCCACGGCCGACGGCTCCTCGGGCATGCCGTACCTCGTCCCCCTGTCCTTCCTCTGGAACGGCTCCTACCTGCTGTTCTCCACCCCCGCCGCCAGTCCCACCGGCCGCAACCTGGCAGCGAGCGGCAGGGCGCGCGTCGGCATCGGGCCGACCCGTGACGTGGTGATGGTGGAGGGTACCGTCGAGACCGTGGAACCCGTCGAACTACCGGAGCAGGACGCCGAGTTGTTCGCGGTCAAGACCGGCTTCGACCCGCGCGCCCTCGCCACGCCCTACCTGTACTTCCGTGTCCACCCGCAGCGGATCCAGGCATGGCGCGAGGCCAACGAGCTCGAGGGGCGCGAGCTGATGCGCGACGGCCGGTGGCTGCCGACCGACTGATTCGGCCGGGCCGGGATATCCGCAAGGTACAGGGCGCGGGGCACGACCGTCCCGCGCCCGGAATCCTTCGGAGGAGACATGGCACTGGTCAACGCGGGCGTCGTGGTGCTCGACTGCGCCGAGCCCGAGAAGCTTGCCGAGTTCTACAAGGGGCTGCTGGGCGCGGAAGAGACCGACGTGACCGCCAACCGGATCGAGATCGAGGGGCCCGCCGGATTCCGCATGGCGTTCCGGCGGGACATCAACGCCACCCCGCCGAGCTGGCCCCGCCCCGAGAACTCCCTCCAGGCGCACCTGGACTTCGTGGTGGAGGACCTGGACGAGGCCGAGCGGGGGATCGTCGGGCTCGGCGGGCGCCCGGTGGAGGCGAAGGACCCGGCCGGCCCGTACGAGGAGCGCGGCTTCTCCGACCCGGCGGGCCACTCCTTCACCCTCCGACGCGGCACCACGCCGACGGCACCCAAGCAGGGTTAGCGGCAGCCCGCCGGGTGCCGTCGGCGACAGGGAGGGGCGGTGCCCGGTGCGGTCAGTCCCGCCCGCCCTTGTCACCGACCGGCCAGACACCGGTCGAGCGTTCGATGGCCTTGGCGCCCGTCCGGTCCACGGCGCTGCGCACCGCGGCGAAGATGGCGCCCTGGATCGCGGCGGCGAGCAGGATCTCTCCCCAGCCGCGGTCCGGGTCCAGCGCGTCGGGAGCGTTGTCCTCGTGCCGGATCACCTTCCACGTCTTCTGGAACGCCAGCCCGGCCAGCGTGCCGCCCACCCAGCCCAGCGCGAAGCCGACGGGCTTGTAGGCGAGGGGGAGTTTCTGCTTCTTCTTCCTGGCCATGTGGATCTCCTCGGGTTCGGTGAGTGGATCGGGGGCGGCGCCTGCCGGTCGTACCGTCAGGGCCTGCCCCGCACGGGTACCGTCTCGTCGGCGCGGACCGGCCCCGGCGGCGTCCCGTCGCCGAACGGCCGGCCGCCCAGTTCCTGCCGGTGATGGGGCGTGAGCCAGCCGGACAGGTCCGGCCCCAGGGGCACGATCGCCGTCGGGTTGATGCCGGTGTGTACCTGGTAGTAGTGGCGTTTGATGTGGTCGAAGTCGACGGTGTCGCCGAAGCCGGGCGTCTGGAACAGGTCGCGGACGTACCCCCACAGCACCGGGTTCTCCGTCAGCTTCCAGCGGTTGCACTTGAAATGGCCGTGGTAGACGGCGTCGAAGCGGACCAGCGTAGTGAACAGCCGGATGTCCGCCTCGGTGATCGTGTCGCCGACCAGGTAGCGCTGCCGCTCCAGCCGGGGTGCCAGTCGCTCCAGTCGCCGGAACACCCCCGCGCACGCGGCCTCGTACTCCTCCTGGCCGGTCGCGAAGCCCGCCCGGTACACACCGTTGTTGACGTCCTCGTAGACGCCCGCCATCACGTCGTCGATCTCGTCGCGCAGGGCGTCGGGGTACAGGTCGGGTGCGCCCGGCCGGTGCAGGGACGTCCACTCGGTCGCGAGGTCGAGGGTGATCTGCTGGTAGTCGTTGGTGACCAGCTTCCCGCTGGGGACGTCCACGACCGCCGGCACGCTCACCCCGCCCGGGTAGCCCGTCTCGCGCCTGTCGTAGGCCTCGCTGAGGTAACGGATGCCGAGGACCGGGTCGCGGCCGTCCGGGTCCAGCGTGAAGCGCCAGCTGCGATCGTCCTGGAGGGGGTCGGCGACCGCCAGCGACAGGGCGTCCTCCAGGCCGAGCAGCCGCCGCGAGACCAGGGCACGGCTCGCCCATGGACAGGCCCGGCTCACCACCAGCCGGTACCGGCCCGGTGCCACCGGCCAGCCGTCCCGGCCGTCCGCGGTGATCCGGTCCGCGAAGTGGCTCCTGGACCGTTTGAACGCCTTCCTGCCGTAGCCGCTGTTGCCGGGCGTCCCGCCGTCACCGCTCATGGGTCTGCCTCCCAGTCGTCCGTGTGCCCTGGGGGACGCGTTCCCCGTTTTCGGCCGTCGGCACTGGTGGGCCACCCACAAGGGGGTGTGAGCCACGTCGGCCGGGGGCAGTCGGCCCCTCGTGAGTGGGACAGCCGCGGAAGAGAAGCAGGACCCGAAGCCCGGCCGCGACACCGAAGGGAAGGCCGACCGCAGGACGCGCGTCACCGTGCTGGTGGCGCTGGCGGCCAACCTGGTGATCGCCGTCGCCAAGGCGGTGGGCGGCTTCGTCGCGGGGTCGCCCGCGCTGCTGTCGGAGGCGGCGCACTCGGTGGCGGACAGCATGAACGAGGTCTTCCTCCTCGCCGCACTGCGCCGCAGCCGCCGCCCCGCCGACCGGAGGCATCCCTTCGGCTACGGCAAGGAGCGGTTCTTCTGGTCGCTCCTGGCCGCCGTCGGCATCTTCGTCATGGGCGGCTGCTTCTCCGTCTTCCAGGGGGTCGAGGCCCTGCGCACGGGCGCCCAGGAGGAACTCGGCGGTTACGTGGCCGGACTGATCGTGCTCGCTGTCGCCCTGCTCGCCGAGGGCGGCTCGCTGCTGCGGGCCCTGCACCAGGTGCGGGGCCAGGGCGGGCTCGCCACCGGCCTGCGCGACCCGGCCCTGCGCACGGTCGTCGCCGAGGACGGAACCGCGGTGCTCGGCGTGACCCTCGCCATGACCGGCATGGTCCTGCACATGGTCACCGGCCAGGTGGTGTGGGAGGCCGGCGCCTCACTCGCGATCGGCGCGCTGCTCGTGTTCGTGGCGTACCGGCTGGGCCGAGAGGCCCGCGACCAGTTGATCGGCGAGGCCGCCGACCCGGAGACCGGCGACCGCATCCGGTCGCTGCTGCGGGCCCAGCCGGAGATAGACAGCGTCGAGGCGCTGTTCACGATGAAGACGGGCCTCGACTCGACCCTGGTGGCCGCCCGCGTCGACCTGGTGCCCGGCCTGGACAGCGAGCGGGTGGAGGAGGTCGCCGTCCGCATCAAGAGGTCGGTCGCGCGCACCGTTCCCGAAGCGCGGCAGATCTTTCTCGACGTCACCGACCGGCTCGCCCGGGAGACAGCGGAAAGCCCCGCCGCGACGGGGGAACGCGGCGGGGCCTGAACGACGTGTTCCCGGCCGGCGCCGGGCCATGCACGCGGATCCGGAAAACTTTCGCCCGCCGGGTTCAGTTCCCGTCGGCCGCTTCCAGCACGAAGACCGGAATCTCCCGGTCCGTCTTCTTCTGGTAATCGGCGTACGGCGGATACGCCGCGACGGCACGCTCCCACCACTCGGCCTTCTCCGCGCCGGTGATCTCACGGGCCGTCATGTCCTGCTTGACGGGGCCGTCCTGGAGTTCCACGTGAGGATCGGCCTTGACGTTGTGGTACCAGACCGGGTGCTTGGGCGCCCCGCCCAGGGAGGCGACCACGGCGTAGCGGCCCTCGTGCTCCACGCGCATCAGCGGCGTCTTGCGGAGCCTGCCGCTGCGCGCGCCCCGCGTGGTCAGCACGATCACGGGCATCCCCGTGTCCATCAGCGTCGTGCCCTTCGTCCCGCCCGAGCTCTCGTAGAGCTCGACCTGTTCACGCACCCACTGCGTCGGGCTGGGTTCGTACTCGCCCTCAAGAGGCATGGCTTCCGTCCCATCGTCGTGTCGTACGGCTGACCGGCACCGTGGTACAACACCGGCCTGCGCAGGATCCATCCTTACCCCATCCCGCCCGCCGGCCCCGACGTGACAGCGGGATCACCCCGCACGTCATCGCGCCGCCCACCACGTTCCGGGGGCCGGACGGGCGCTCGGATCGAGCGGATCCCGCTCGACGGCGTGGAGGCCGTGGCCCGCGGCGGGATCCGGCAGACCGCCGCGGCCACCGGACGGCCCTATCGCGCCACGTTCGCCCGGCAGCTGACCGTACGGGACGCTCTCGTCGTCCGGCACCACGTGTACACGAGGACAGCCTCGCCGTGGCCAGGGCGTCCACCGTACGGGGGCCGGGCGGCGATCCCCGGCCAGTTCGCTCCCGCCACCGATCTGGCCGAACTTGACGTCGCCCTGTAGATGCCCGGGGCATCTAATGAGGACCGGCACGACGTACCCTTCGTCTGCGAGGTCTTCCATGACGGACACCGACACGACGACGGACGGGAACACGACGGAACCCGTCGCCTTCCCGCAGGACCGCACCTGCCCCTACCACCCTCCCGCCGCCTACGACCCGCTGCGCGCCGCCCGGCCGCTGGCCCGGATCACCCTCTTCGACGGCCGCCCGGCGTGGCTGGTGACCGGACACTCCGCGGCCCGCCGGCTGCTGGCCGACCAGCGGCTGTCCACCGACCGCACCCGCGACGGGTTCCCCGCCAGCTCGGCGCGCCTCGCCGCGGTACGCGGCCGCAAGACCGCCCTGCTCGGTGTCGACGACCCCGAACACCGCGCCCAGCGCAGGATGGTGCTCCCCGATTTCACCCTCAAACGCGCGGCCGCCCTGCGCCCGCGCATCCAGCGGATCGTCGACGAACGGCTCGACGCGATGATCGCGCAGGGACCGCCCGCCGAGCTGGTGACGGCGTTCGCGCTGCCCGTGCCCTCGATGGTGATCTGCGTGCTGCTCGGCGTCCCCTACGCCGACCACGACTTCTTCGAGGAACAGTCCCGCCGGCTGCTGCGCGGCCCCGCGCCCGCCGACACCCAGGACGCCCGCGGCCGGCTGGAGGCGTACCTGGGCGAGTTGATCGAGCGCAAGCGGAAGGCGCCCGGCGAGGGTTTGTTGGACGACCTCGTCCGCCACCAGCTCAGTGAGGGCGCCCTCGACCGCGAACAGCTGGTCGCGATGGCGGTCATCCTGCTCGTCGCCGGCCACGAGACGACCGCCAACATGATCTCGCTCGGCACCTACACCCTCCTGGACAACCCCCGGCGACTGGCCGAGCTGCGCGAGGATCCCGCGCTGCTGCCCGGTGCGGTCGAGGAGCTGATGCGCGTCCTGTCGATCGCGGACGGGCTGCTGCGGCAGGCCACCGAGGACATCGAGGTGGAGGGGCAGACCATCCGGGCCGGCGACGGGGTCGTCTTCTCGACCTCCGTCATCAACCGCGACGAGACCGTCTACCCCGAGCCGGACGCACTGGACTGGCACCGTCCGGCCCGCCATCACGTCGCCTTCGGGTTCGGGATCCACCAGTGCCTGGGCCAGAACCTGGCCCGCGCCGAGATGGAGATCGCCCTGCACAGCCTCTTCGCCAGGCTGCCCACGCTGCGCCTGGCCGCCCCGGCACCAGAGATCCCCTTCAAGCCCGGTGACACGATCCAGGGGATGCTGGAACTCCCCGTGACCTGGTAGGAGGCCGGCGGACATGCACATCGGCATCGACAAGGACACCTGTGTCGGCGCGGGCCAGTGCGCCCTGACCGCCCCGGACGTGTTCACGCAGGACGACGACGGCTACGGCACCGTCCGGCCCGGCCGGGAGGACGGTGGGGGCAGCGCACTGCTGCGGGAGGCGGCCCGGGCGTGTCCCGTCGGCGCCGTCACCGTGTCGCGGACGGTGGGCTGACCGCGGGAGCGTCCGCCGCCGGGACGTCAGCCCCGGCGGCGCCCAGCAGCACCCGCGCCGCCTCACGCGCCTGGCGCGCGGGTGCCGTACCGCCCGTGACGCCCGCCGTCACCATGGCACCCTCGGCCAGCAGGAACAGCTGCCCGCCCACCGCGGCGGGCAGTCCCGCGTCGGCCGCCAGGCCGTCGAGGAACTCACGGAACGCCGCCTTGTGCGCGCGTACCCGGTCCGCCACCGGGGGAGACGTGGCCCCCAGTTCGCCGTACGCGTTGATCCAGGCGCACCCGCGGAAGTCCGGCTCGGCGAACCACCGTCCGAGCCAGTCGAAGACGGCCAGGAGCCGTGAGCCGGGCTCCTCGTACCGGTCGACGTACTCCGCCAGCTGCCCCCGCCAGCGCACGTCGCGTCGCTCCAGACAGGCCACCACGAGCTGCTCCTTGGCCGGGAACAGCTGGTAGAGGCGCTTGAGCGAGACACCGGAGCCGCTGCGGACGTCGTCCATGCCGACGGCCTGGACGCCCCGCCCGTAGAAGAGCCGTTCCGCCGCGTCCAGGGCCCGCTCGCGGGCCACCTCGCTGTCCATGGGGCCTCTTCCCTGATGTGTGCCTCGATGCGTTCCTTGACGCGAGAACGTGCGTTCTCCTACGGTAGCAGCCATGCGGAGAACGCTCGTTCTCCGTTTCTGCCGACGGAGGTTCGACCATGACGACCGCCCGCCCGCCCCTGCCGCCGTTCACCCGCGAAACGGCCGCCCGGAAGGTCCGGGACGCCGAGGACGCGTGGAACACCCGCGACCCGCACAAGGTCGCGCTCGCCTACTCCGAGGACTCGGTCTGGCGCAACCGCGACACCTTTCTCACCGGCCGCGCCGCCATCGTCGAGTTCCTGACCGCCAAGTGGGCGCGCGAGCACGAGTACGCACTGCGCAAGGACCTGTGGGCCTTCGACGGCAACCGCATCGCCGTCCGCTTCCAGTACGAGTCCCACGACGCCGACGGCCAGTGGTGGCGCTCCTACGGCAACGAACTCTGGGAGTTCGACGAGCACGGTCTGATGACCCGGCGGGAGGCGAGCATCAACGACGTACGCATCGAGGAGACGGACCGCCGCATCCACGGCCCGCGGCCCGTTCAGTAGGGTCTTTGGGGTGAGCGAACAGCCCCGGAACGCCGAGGAACCCGAGAACGGTGAAGAACCCGGGAACCCGGGGAATCCCGGCAACCCGGAGAATCCCGAGAAGCCGGGGAAACCCTTCCTCTACGTCGTCGTCTGCGCCGCCGGCGTGGCCTGTGACGTGAGCAGGCTGATCACCGCCGCGCAGGAACGCGACTGGGAGGTCGGGGTCTTCGCGACACCGGTCGCCATGGGCGGCTTCTTCGACACCGCCGCCGTCGAGGCGCAGACCGGCCGCCCCATCCGGTCGGCCTGGCGCCGCCCCGGCGAACCGCGCCCTTTCCCGGCGCCGGACGCCGTCGTGGTCGCGCCCGCCACGTTCAACACGGTCAACAAATGGGCCGCCGGCATGGCCGACACCCTCGCCCTGGCCACCCTGTGCGAGGCCTGCGGCCTCGGCGTTCCCGTCGCCGTCCTGCCCTGCGTGGCCGACGCACTGGCCTCCCATCCCGCGTACCAGGAGAGCCTGGCACGGCTGCGCCGGATGGGTGTGCGCTTCGGCGACCCGTACGCCGGGGAGACGGAGGACGGCGGCCGCCCGGAGTTCGGCTGGGAGCGGGCGCTGGACCTGCTCGGGCAGCGCTGACCCGCCCCGGCTGCCAGCCCGCGCGAAGACGTACGCTCCCCATCGGTACTGATGATCCTGAAGACAGGAGCAGCAACGATGCGGTACGTGAAGCTCGGTTCGACGGGCCTGGACGTGTCACGGATCTGCCTGGGCTGCATGACCTACGGCGTGCCGGAGCGCGGCACGCACGAGTGGACCCTCGACGAGGAGGCCTCCCGCCCGCTGATCCGGCAGGCGGTGGAGGCCGGCATCACCTTCTTCGACACGGCCAACGTCTACTCCGACGGCACCAGCGAGGAGATCGTCGGCAAGGCGCTGCGCGACTTCGCCCGCCGGGACGACATCGTGCTCGCGACCAAGGTGCACGGCCGGATGCGGCCGGGACCCAACGGCGGCGGACTGTCCCGCAAGGCGATCATGACCGAGATCGACCACAGCCTGCGGCGCCTGGGCACCGACTACGTCGATCTCTACCAGATCCACCGCTTCGACGCGCAGACACCGGTCGAGGAGACGATGGAGGCCCTGCACGACCTGGTGAAGGCGGGCAAGGTCCGCTACATCGGAGCCAGTTCGATGTACGCCTGGCAGTTCTCCAAGATGCAGTACACCGCCGAGCGGCACGGCTGGACGAAGTTCGTGTCCATGCAGAACCACTACAACCTCGTCTACCGGGAGGAGGAGCGCGAGATGCTGCCGCTCTGCGCGGACCAGGGCGTCGGCGTGCTGCCCTGGAGTCCGCTCGCCCGCGGCCGGCTCACCCGCGACTGGGACACCACCACGGAGCGCAGTGCCGGCGACGACTTCGGCAGCACGCTCTACCAGGACGGCGACCGCGCCGTGGTCGAGGCCGTCACGCGCATCGCCGGTGACCGCGGCGTGCCGCGTGCCCGGCTGGCGCTTGCCTGGCTGCTGCACCAGGACACGGTGACCGCGCCGGTCATCGGCGCGTCGAAGCCGGGGCACATCGAGGACGCCGTGGCGGCGGTCGAACTGACGCTCAGTGAGAAGGAGACAGAGGAGCTGGAGCGGCCCTACGCGCCCCACCCGATCGCCGGTCACTGATCCCGGACACGAAGCCCCGGAGGGGGCGCTTCCGGGGTGCGCCTCAGGGGCCCGTTCCGGCGTCCAGGGCGGTGACGGACACCGACGACTCGTCGCCGCCCACCGGGACCTCACCGGCCGTCCACTCGACCTCGATCGGGTCCCGCTCGTCCGGCGGGGTGACGAGCAGCGCCGCCGGAGCCGCGGTGCGGGCGCCGCTGATCTGCGGACTGGAGAAGGACAGCCCGGCCCACGCGCTCTTCCCCGGCGTCAGCGAGACCGTCCGGGGGGAGGCGGGCTCGCGTTCGGGGTCCGGGCCCAGCTGCCTGCCGGACGCGTCCACGAAGGCGGCGCCCGGATAGCCGTACAGGGTGCAGGTGCGCCCGGAGGCGTTGGTCAGCACGATCGGGAAGTTCCGCTGCCCGGCCCCCGGGTCGACGCGGCCGACGGCGGCGCGCAGTTCGGAGGTGTGGCAGCGGCCGTCGGTGCGGGCGGAGGCGGAGGCCGATCCGGCGGTGTCGCTGGGCGCGGTGGTGACCGCCGGTGCGGGGGCGGTACTGGTGGCGGCACCGGTGTCCGCAGGGGTCGTGCGGGGAGCCTCGGTGGGTTGTGGGGCGCCCGACGTACTGCTCTGGCTGCCGCAGGCGTTCAGCAGTCCGAGGAGCGCGACAGCGCTCGCGAGCAGGGCCGTGCGGCGTACGGGCTGGGACGTGTTCGCCATCGCTTCTCCACACTCCCGTGGGCTTCTCGCGCACGGCCCGCCCCGTGCGGGGGGCACCGTACGCCCTGTGCCTTCGAGTGTCCCGCCCCGAGGCCCGGGAAACGAGGGGCGTACTTCCGGATACGGGGGCGCGCCGCTCGGCCTCACTCCTCGTCGAGCAGTCCCAGCTCGGCCCAGATCGTCTTGCCCTCGGCCGTGTGCCGGCTGCCCCAGCGCTGGGTGAGCTGGGCCACCAGCAGCAGACCCCGCCCGCCCTCGTCCCAGGTCTTGGCCCTGCGCAGGTGCGGCGCGGTGTGGCTGGTGTCGGAGACCTCGCAGATCAGCGTGGCCCTGTCGTGGATCAGCCGCAGCCGGATCGGGGGAGTGCCGTACCGGATGGCGTTGGTGACCAGCTCGCTCACCACCAGCTCGGCGGTGAAGGACGCCTCCAGCAGGGCCCAGGAGGACAACTGCTCGACGACCTGCTTGCGGACGGGGGCGACCAGCGACGGATCGGCCGGGATGTCCCAGGTGGCGACCTGGCCCGCGGGCAGTCCCCGGGTACGGGCCAGCAGCAGGGCCGCGTCGTCGGCGGCGCCGCCCGGCGGGAGAAGGGCGTGCATCACCCGGTCGCCGGTCGCATCCAGGGAGCCGGCGGCGGCCGCCAGGGTCTCGCGCAGCAGCGCCCGGCCGGCGTCGGCGTCCCGGTCGCGGCTCTCGACCAGCCCGTCGGTGTAGAACGCCAGCACGCTGCCCTCGCGCAGCTCCAGTTCGGCGGACTCGAACGGCAGCCCGCCCACGCCCAACGGGGGCCCGGAGGGCAGTCCGACCTGTCGGGGCGGACCGTCCGGCGGCACCAGGACGGGCTCCGGATGCCCGGCCCGGGCCAGGACGCAGCGCCGCGACACCGGGTCGTACACCGCGTACAGGCAGGTGGCGCCGACCTCGCCCGCGCCGTCGTCGCCGGACTCCTCGGACAGCCGGACGACCAGGTCGTCGAGGTGGGTGAGCAACTCGTCGGGGGTCAGGTCGATGTCGGCCAGGGTGCGGACGGCGGTGCGCAGCCGGCCCATGGTGGCCGAGGCCTGGATGCCGTGGCCGACGACGTCCCCGACGACCATGGCCACCCGCATCCCGGACAGCGGGATGACGTCGAACCAGTCGCCGCCGACCCCCGAGCGGGCCGCCGGCAGGTAACGGGAGGCCGCCTCCACCGCGGCGGTGGGCGGCAGCCACCGGGGGAGCAGGCTGCGCTGCAGGGTCAGCGTCGTCTCGCGCTCGCGGGAGTAGCGGCGGGCGTTGTCGATGCAGACGGCGGCGCGGGCACTGACCTCCTCGGCCAGCAGCCGGTCGTCGTCCGTGAAGGCGTACGGCCGCCGGAACCGGGTGAAGACCGCGACGCCGAGAGTGGTGCCGCGGGCCTGGAGCGGCACGGACATCGTGGAGTGGATGCCGTACTCCTCCACCCGCCGGACGCGTACGGGATCCCACTCCCGCCACCGCTCCAGATCGCCGCTGGGCACCGCGGCCACGATCGCGCGCCCCGCGACCAGACACTCGGCCTGGGGCGAGCCGGCCGGGTAGACGTCCAGCCGGCCCGGCTCGGCCACCGCCTCAGGGCAGCCCGGGTTGACGGACTGGTGGGCCGCGCGGCGCAGGCCCACCGGCGGTGCCGACACGGCGGCGGGCTCACCGCCGTCCTCCTGCGGGTCCAGCAGGTCGACGCTCACGAAGTCGGCGAGCGCGGGGACGCACACGTCCGCCAGCTCCTGGGCCGTGCGGGTGACGTCGAGCGTGGTGCCGATGCGCACACTGGCCTCGTTGACCAGTTGCAGCCGCTCCCGGGAGAGGTGCTGTTCGGTGAAGTCGTGGGCGCTCACACAGACGCCGCGGACCTGTCCGTCGGCGTCGGTGAGGGGTGCGATGCCGGCGTGCCACGCGTGGGCGCGGCTCTCGCCGGTGGCCTTCAGGTGGGTGTGCATGTCGTGGTGACGGCCGGTGGCGAGCACCTGCCGCATGTGCTGTTCGAGCTCGGTGTTCTGCCGCTTGCTGCCGATGTCGGTGGGCCGCAGACCACGGACGCGGTCCGCCGGCAGGCCGAGGAGCTGTGCCATGACGTCGTTGACGCCGCGCAGCCGGAGCCGGTCGTCGAAGATCATCGTGGCGCAGGGGGACTGGGTGAGGGCCGCTCTGACCAGTGGGTCGTCCGGACGGCCGGGGCCGGGGTGCGGCGGAGCGACGGCCAGCCACGTGCCCGGGCCGCCGTCCCGCGGCGGTCTGTGGTGGGCGAGCACCCACACGGACACGGTGTGTCCGTCACGGTGCCGCAGTGCCAGGGTGCCGTTCCAGCGCTCGTCGCCGGGTCGGGGGCCCGTGTCGTCGCCGCCGTCGGCCAGCAGTGCGGCGGCGGGGCGACCCACGACGTCGGCGGCCCGGTGGCCCAGCAGCAGGCGGGCACCCTCGTTCCACTCCCGCAGGGTGCCGGAGTCGTCGATCACCGCGCGGGCCGTGGCGGCATCGTCGAACGGGTTGACCGGACTCATCGTCGCCACTCCATTGCGCACACCCACGGTGAACAGCGCGTCACCTGGCCCCAGCCTAGTGCGTCCGGGCACCGTGCGGACCCGAACCACTGGGCTCGTGACCGTTCCGTGGACGCTCGGGCCACGGGACGCCCGGGCCGCCCGGGAAAGAAAGAGCTTTCCGTACCCTTGACGTCCGCGTGTGGCACGGCGTCAGAATCTGTTTGTTCACGATCAGTTGTGAGTACTTCTGAGCCTTGATGAGCTTGACGAGGGAGATCCGTCATGACGGTCACACGCAGATCGGTTCTGATCGCCTCCGCCGCGGCACCGGCGGCCGGGGCAGTGCTGGGAGCCCCGTCGGCGTGGGCCGCGGACGCGACGGGCAGCGGTACGGGCCGCAGTACCGTCGCCCTGCGCGACGGCTGGCGCTTCTGGCTGGTCGACCCCGACGGAGCGGCCGAGGACTCGACCGACGCCGCCGACCCCGCCCACGACGACTCGGCGTGGCGCGAGGTCGCCGTCCCGCACGACTGGAGCATCGAACAGACGCCCACCACCGAGTACGGCACCACCAGCGGGACCGGCTTCCTGCCGGGCGGAGTCGGCTGGTACCGGCTCGCGTTCACCCTGCCGCCCGCCCTCGCCGGGAAGCGGATCTCGGTCGAGTTCGACGGCGTCTACATGGATTCCCGCGTCCACTGCAACGGCCGGGAGATCGGCCGCCACCCCTACGGCTACACGGGCTTCGCCCTCGACCTCACCGACCTGGTGCACACCGACGGCCGCACCGAGAACGTCCTCGCGGTCCAGGTGCGCAACCGGCTGCCGAGCAGCCGCTGGTACTCCGGCAGCGGCATCTACCGCGAGGCCCGCCTGGTCGTCACCGAACCGGTGCACGTACGGCGCTGGGGCACGTACGTCACCACGCCGCGGGTGAGCGAGGAGCGTGCCGTCGTCCGGGTGGAGACGTCCGTCGTGAACGCCTCGGGGGCCACGCGCGAGGTCGAGATCAGGTCGACGGTCAAGGACGCCGAGGGACGCACGGTGGCCCGCGCCGCCTCCACGGCCGACGTCACCGGCGAGGCCGGCGAGACCCACGAACTCATCGTCACCCGCCCCCGGTTGTGGGACTTCGCGACCCCGCACCGCTACACCCTGCACACCGAACTGCGCGTCGCCGGGCGGACCGTCGACACCTACCGCACCCCGTTCGGCATCCGCACCTTCCACGTCGACCCCGAGGAGGGCTTCCACCTCAACGGCAGGTACGCCAAGATCAAGGGCGTCGACCTGCACCACGACCTCGGCGCCCTCGGCGCCGCGGTGAGCATCGACGCGATCCGCCGACAGATGACCATCATGCGGTCGATGGGCGTCAACGCCTTCCGCACCTCCCACAACCCGCCCTCGCCCGAGATGATCGAGGTCTGCGAGGAGATGGGCATCGTGATGCTGGTGGAGGCCTTCGACTGCTGGCGTACCGGCAAGAACCGCTACGACTACGGCCGGTTCTTCGACGAGTGGTGCGAGAAGGACGCCACCGAGATGGTGCTCGCGGCCCGCAACTCGCCCGCCGTGGTGATGTGGTCCATCGGCAACGAGGTCCCCGACTCCACCTCCACCGCCGGACTCGCCATGGCCGACCGGATCATCGACGCCATCCGGGCCGCCGACGACACCCGCCCGCTGATCATCGGCTCCGACAAGTACCGCCGGATGCCGGCCAAGGGCTCCGCGGCCGACCTGATGCTGGCCAAGCTGGACGGCCTCGGCCTCAACTACAACACCGCCAAGTCGGTGGACGACCTGCACGCGGCCTACCCGCACCTGTTCCTCTTCGAGTCCGAGTCGTCGTCCGAGACCTCCACGCGGGGCACCTACCAGGAGCCGGAACGCCTGAACACCGGCGAGAACCACACCCCGGGAGGCCGGGCCACCTCGTCCTACGACAACAACCTCGCCTCCTGGACCATGAGCGGTGAGTACGGCCACAAGAAGGACCGGGACCGGAAGTGGTTCGCCGGCCAGTTCCTGTGGTCCGGCATCGACTACATCGGCGAGCCGACGCCGTACGACGTCTTCCCGGTCAAGGCGTCCTTCTTCGGCGCGGTGGACACCGCCGGCTTCCCGAAGGACATGTACCACCTGTTCCGGAGCCAGTGGACGGACGAACCGATGGTCCACCTGCTGCCGGCCGGCTGGAACCACCGGGCGGGCGACACCGTGGAGGTCTGGGCGTACGCGAACGTCGACACCGTCGAGCTGTTCCTGAACGGGAAGTCCCTCGGCACCCGCACGTTCGACACCAAGAAGACCGTCGACGGCCGTGCGTACCTGGAGACCACCGAGGCCACCGGCGACGACAAGACCTTCACCGACGGCCCCTACCCCGGCAGTTACACCAGTCCGAACGGCAGCGCGGGCAAGCTCCACCTGACCTGGAAGGTGCCCTTCGAGCCGGGTGAGCTGAAGGCCGTCGCCCGGCGCGGCGGCAGGGCGGTCGCCACCGACGTCCTGCGCACCGCCGGGGCGCCGCACGCCGTACGTCTCACCCCGGACCGCGAGAGCGTCGCCGCCGACGGCCGCTCCCTGGTCTTCGTGACCGCCGAGGTGGTCGACCGGCGCGGTGTGGTGGTGCCCGGCGCCGAGCACCTTATCTCCTTCGACGTCGCGGGCGGCTCCCTGGCCGGACTGGACAACGGCCGCCAGGAGAGCGCCGAGCGCTACCAGGCCAGTACCCGCACCGCCTTCCACGGCAAGGCCCTCGCCATCGTGCGGTCCGGCACCCGGCCGGGCACGGTGCGGGTGACGGCCCGAGCGGACGGGCTGCGTACGGACACGGCGACCGTCCGCGCCCGCCGGGCCGCGACCCGTGCCACCACACCCGCCGCGGAGTTCCGGCCCGAGCACCCGGCGCCCGTGGACCACCCGCACGCGGACGCGAGCTACTCCGGCCGCCCCGACACGCTCCCTGCCGCCATGCTCGACGGCGACCCGGCTACGGGATGGTCCAACGGCTTCCACAAGGCGGCCACCGCCCTGCTGCCCGCCTTCGAGGGGGCCCGCGCCGAGGACTGGGTCTCGGTCGACCACGGCCGCCGGCGCGTCTACGACCGGATCGAGGTCTCCTTCACCGTGGACGCCACGCACAGCCTGCCCGCCACGGTCGAGGTCGCCGTCTGGGACGGGCGCGTCTGGCGCGCGGCTCAGGGGGCGCGGACCGACTGGGCCTCCGAGTCCGACGCGCCCACCGTCATCACCTTCGACGCGCTGCGCGGCTCCCGCGTCCGCCTCACGATGACCAGCGGCCACCCCGGCGAGGTGGAGGGAGCGATCCGGGTCAGCCGGCTGGAAGCGCCCGCCGCCTGAGACCCGGACGACACGGTCCGGACGGGAAACGAGTCCCGTCCGGTCCCGTCCGGACCGTTGACGGAATGTCATGTCTCCCACAAGCATGTCCTGCGACCGCTTTTGGGAGCGCTCCCATGCACTGTGATCCGAGCGCGCCACCCGCACCTCCTCCGAGGAGAGCCCGGACGTGACAAGACGCCTGACGCAACGCCTGACACGACGCAGAACCGCCCTCGTCTCCCTGACGGCGCTACTGGCGGCGGCCGTCACCGCGCTGCCCGCCGCCCCGGCCGGAGCCGAAGAGACCGAGCAGGTCAAGAACGGCACCTTCGACAACGGCACCGACTCCTGGTGGGCGAGCAGCAACGTCACCGCGGACGTGTCCGACGGCCGGCTGTGCGCCGACGCCCCCGGCGGCACAGCCAACCGCTGGGACGCCGCCGTCGGCCAGAACGACATCACCCTCGTCGCGGGGGAGTCGTACAAGCTCTCCTTCTCCGCGACCGGTACGCCCGCCGACCACGTGGTCCGGGCGATCGTGGGCCTGTCGGTGTCCCCGTACGACACCTACCACGAGGTCAGCCCGCAGCTGAGTGTCTCCGGCAACACCTACTCCTACACCTTCACCTCACCCGTCGACACCACCCAGGGCCAGGTCGGCTTCCAGCTCGGCGGCACCCCCGACGCCTGGCGGTTCTGCGTGGACGACGTGTCCCTGCTGGGCGGCGTGGCCCCCGAGCCGTACGTGCCGGACACCGGGCCGCGGGTCCGGGTGAACCAGGTCGGCTACCTGCCGTCCGGTCCGAAGAACGCCACGCTGGTCACCGACGCGACCTCGCGCCTGCCCTGGCAGCTGAAGAACGACGGCGGCCGGGTCGTCGCCCACGGCTGGAGCACGCCGCGCGGCGTGGACGCCTCCTCCGGACAGAACGTCCACTCGATCGACTTCGGCCTTCACAAGAAGCGCGGGGAGGGCTACACCCTGGTCGCGGACGGGGAGACCAGCCGCCCGTTCGACATCGGCACGGCCGCCTACGAGCGGCTGCGCACCGACTCCGCGAAGTACTACTACACGCAGCGCAGCGGCACCCCCATCAGCGGCGACCTGCGTCCGGGCTACGCCCGCCCGGCCGGACACGTGGGCGTGGCGCCCAACCAGGGCGACACCCAGGTGCCGTGCCAGCCCGGTGTCTGCGACTACTCGCTCGACGTCGCCGGCGGCTGGTACGACGCCGGAGACCACGGCAAGTACGTCGTCAACGGCGGCATCTCCACCTGGGAGCTGCTCAGCACCTACGAGCGCTCACTGCACGCCCGCACGGGCGAGCCGTCCAAGCTCGGCGACGGCACCCTGGACATTCCCGAGAGCGGGAACAAGGTGCCGGACCTCCTCGACGAGGTGCGCTGGGAGCTGGACTTCCTTCTGAAGATGCAGGTGCCGGACGGGCAGCCGTTGGCCGGCATGGCCCACCACAAGATCCACGACGAGGCGTGGACCGGGCTGCCGCTGCTGCCCAGTGACGACCCGCAAAAGCGCGAACTGCACCCGCCGACCACCGCCGCCACCCTCAACCTGGCGGCCACGGCCGCGCAGGCGGCCCGCCTCTACCGCCCCTACGACCGGGAGTTCGCCGCGAAGGCGCTCGACGCGGCCCGCGAGGCCTGGGCGGCGGCGCTGGCCCACCCGGACGTGCTGGCCGACGAGAGCGACGGCATCGGCGGCGGCGCCTACCCGGACAGCCGCGTCGACGACGAGTTCTACTGGGCGGCGGCCGAGCTGTACCTGACGACGGGGGAGCGGGACTTCAAGGAGTACGTGCTGAAGTCCCCGGTCCACACCGCCGACATCTTCGGCCCGCTCGGCTTCGACTGGGCGCGCACCGCGGCGGCGGCACGCCTGGACCTCGCGACCGTGCCGAACCGGCTCCCCGGCGTCGACAAGGTGCGCCGCTCCGTCGTCCGGGGCGCCGACCAGTACCTGGCCACGCTGAAGGCGCATCCGTACGGCATGCCCTACGCCCCCGAGGGCAACGTCTACGACTGGGGCTCCAGCCACCAGATCCTGAACAACGCGGTCGTCCTGGCCACCGCCTACGACATCACCGGCGCCTCGAAATACCGCGACGGCGCGCTCCAGGGCATGGACTACATCCTGGGCCGCAACGCGCTGAACATGTCGTACGTCACCGGCTACGGCGAGGTCAACGCGCACAACCAGCACAGCCGCTGGTACGCCAAGCAGCTCGACCCGGCGCTGCCGGCCCCGCCCGACGGCACCCTGTCCGGCGGCCCGAACTCGAACATCCAGGACCCCTACGCGCAGAGCAAACTCCAGGGCTGCGTCGCCCAGTTCTGCTTCATCGACGACATCCAGTCCTGGTCGACCAACGAGCACACCATCAACTGGAACGCCGCACTGGCCCGGATGGCCTCCTTCGTGGCGGACCAGAGCTGACCGCACCACTGCCCGGACCGCCTCCCGGGGTACCCGCATAGCACCTCTGTGACCTGTGGATATTTACGGGTCAGTACCTGCGCGGTACCTTGGGAGGCATGCCAGCTCTGAACGTGGAGTTCAGCGACCGCGAGCTCGAGGACCTGCGGCAGATCGCCAAGGAACGCGGTACGTCGATGAAGGCGCTCGTGCGGGAGGCCGCCGCCGCCGACATAGCCCGGCACCGGGCGCTGCAGGAGGGGGCGGACGTGTTCCGCCGTTTCTTCTCGGCCCACGCCGACGAGTTCGCGGCCGCCTTCCCCGACGACGAACCACCGCCCGTCAGGGGCGAGGGGCGGGCCGCCTGACCCATGGCGCAGGTTCTGCACATCGACGTGCCCTGGCTGCTCCAGCGCCACGAGGAGGTGCTGCCGGAGCCGCCCACCGTCAACGACTTCTCCGCGCTCGTCGCCGCCGTCGCCCGGCACCGCGTCGACCCACCCCGTCTGGGGGTGAATTCCGACCCCGCCTGGCGGGCCGCAGCCCTGCTGCACACCCTCGTCGTGCTGGGGCCCCTGCCCTCGGCCAACGCACGCTTCGCCTGCGCGACGGCCGTGGCCTACATGTACGCCAGCGGCGTCGGCATCGACCCGCCCTACGGCGCGCTGGTCGACCTCGCGCGCGACCTGAAGTCCGGCGGGACCGACGTCTACGGCGCGGCCGACCGGCTGCGTGCCTGGCAGATCTGAAACCCGGGCGGACCGGCGCGGCCCTCTTCTCGGGGCCGCCGACCGAGGGCGGGAGGAACGGGGCCGGCGGCCGCGCGCGCAGGACAGCCGCCGCCCCGCGCGGGGCCTTCCGAGAAGGGCCACCGCCAGTCCACCGGGCCGGGGCGGGTTCCGGCAGAGTGCGCGGGGCACCGGTGTGTGCACGTGTTTCACACGGGGCGCGTGGAGAAAGCCGAAAGCCGGTGCGAGCCGCACGAGTTGCCGCGCGAATTGACCTTCTTTCAAACAGGGCTCGTGTCACCCGGTTCGCTTGTTGACCATGAGTGGTTCGTGCGAGAGTGAAGCACCCGTGCGGGGGGTGAAGGCCGGGTCTCGCGCGTGCCCGGATGAATCAGGCCAGATTTCGCCGCCGCGAATTCGCGCTCCCCACACCGCGCCCAAAAGGTATACACCAATCAGGATGCCTTTTCGGCGACCAGGATCTCTGGCTCACCTGCGCGTGGGAAGGAAACGCCTCAGTGCCCACCCCCCATCCTCCTCGACCCGCGTACCCGCCGTCCGGCGGGGATCCCGGGGAGTCCGACGAGTTCCTCGCCGCGCGGCTGAGGGACGGCCCCAAGAGCGCGGGTGCCCAGGCCGCCGCGCTGCTGATGGCCCGCCACTGGCAGCCCGCCCACGACTACGCGACCATCTGCCTCGCCGCGTCGGGCCAGGTCACCGCTATGGTCACCGCCGCCGCCTGGCGCCGGGTGACCGACCGGCTCGCCCAGGGCGAGCCCGCCACCGCGCTGCGTCCACGGCTGCTGGTGGCCGTACGGGACACGGTCCGGCAGTGGTCCGCCGACGACGAGATGTCCGGCGTTCTTCCCCAGCTCCTCAAACCCGCCGGCGGACGTGGTATGCGGGCGGCGAAGTCCCTGACTCCGGAAAACCGCGCGCTGGCCGCGCGGGCATTCGCTTCGCTTCCCGGTCCGGCCCGTTGTTTGCTGTGGCACACGGAGGTCGAAGGTGAGCCCATTAGCGCCCCGGCCGGTCTGCTCGGCATGGATACCGACACCGCGTCGGCCACCCTCGAACAAGCGCGTGAGAAATTCCGCGAGGGTTGTCTGCACGCCCATGGACAGTTGGCGTCGAGTCAGGAGTGCCGCTTCCACAGCCGCCTCCTCGACGTCCCGATCCGCCGCGGCGGCGCTCTGCTGCCGGATGTCCGGGGGCATCTGGCGGACTGCCGCCACTGCCGGCACGCGGCTGAACAACTCGGCCACTTCAAGGGCGAGTTGGGTGCGCTGATCGCCGAAGCGGTACTCGGCTGGGGGGCCCGGCGCTATCTCGACTCCCGTCCGGGACGGGCGACACCGGGCACCCTCGCCAAGGGCGCCGCCCGGCACCGGGGCGGACGCCCCGGGCTGCTGGCCAGGATTCCCGCGCCCGTACGCCCGAACCCGGGCCGGCCGCGCTCCGGCCGGTCGGTGCTCGGGAGGTTCGGCGCGGCCTCGGCCGGAGTGATGGCGATCGTGCTCGTGGTGAGCGTGTGGTCGTACGACGGCGACGGCGCCGATCCGGCCGCCTCCACCGGCGCCGTCGGCGGCGACGCCGTGGCCTCAGCGACCAGCCGTCCGAAACCGCCCGGTGCGGCCGCGCTGCCCACGGCGGCGGACCGTACGCGGCTGCGCAACGTCGCCGCGGACCTCTGCCTCGACGTCCGGGGCGAGCCGAAGGCGGGAACGGGCACCCGGCTGGCGGTGTGCTCCGATGCGTGGACCCAGCAGTGGACCTACGAGGACGACGGGCTGCTGCGCAGCGTCGCCGACCCGGGGCTGTGTCTGGACTCGCAGGCGGACGCCGGAGCCGTCATCCTCGGTACCTGCGCCGACGAGGGCACCGGGCGGGGCGACGACGTGCGCTACGACCTGACCGGGCAGGGGGAGCTGGTGCCGCGCCGGCAGAAGCAGCTCGCCCTCGCCGCCACCACCGTCACCACGGACGCCGAGCTCGTGGTGAAGGTGCGTGACGGCTCCGACGGCCAGCGCTGGCGGACCGAACCGGTACCGGCGGCGGAAGGCTCCCTGTCCATCGCGGGCACCGGCGCCCCGGACGCGCGGCGGGTGGAGCTGCCGGGCAGGTGACCGGCCACAGCGGACCGCGGGCGACGCATCGGGTGCCGCACCGCCGACACGCATCGGGTGCCGCACCGCCGGCGGCCCGGTCGGTGCGCGGCGCTGCCGTCACGGGCGCCGCCCGCGACGCACCCGACGGGACCGTACCGGCGAGTATCGAGGCCCACGGCCAGGGGAACGGATTCGTTGCAGGAGTGTTTCAGGCCTATTGACGAACGCGTGGATCGCGCCATTCGGCCAGTTCAGGCCTCAATAACCGATCAAGAACCACCCTGTTCCGGACTTGGAACGTTCGAATTCCGTGACTTCACGCCACTGATTCAATACGCAAGGTTACCGAAACCCGTGGGGTCGAGATGAGTTTCGGCGACGGACTCGGCAGACTCGCGCTCGCCGTTCCGGCACCGACCGAGCCGGCCGGCGACACCCTCGTACCGAGCGGAAGGATGCACACAATGCGGAACACCGCGCGCTGGGCAGCGACTCTGGGCCTGACGGCAACCGCCGTCTGCGGGCCCCTCGCCGGGGCCTCCCTCGCCTCCCCGGCCACCGCCCCCGCGTCGCTCCACGCCCCCTCGGCCCTCGTGCTGACCGTGGGGCACGGAGAGAGCGCTGCCACCGCCGTACCGCTACGCGCGGTCACCCTGACCTGTGCCCCGAAGGCCTCCGGCACCCACCCCGCCCCCGATCTCGCCTGCGCGGAGCTGCGGGGCGCGGGCGGCGACTTCGTCGCGCTGACGGCCGGCACCGGTGTGCTGTGCACCCGGGAGTACGCGCCCGTCGTCGTCACCGTCGACGGCGTCTGGCAGGGCCGGCACCTCTCCTACGAGCACACCTTCGCCAACGAGTGCGTGAAGAACGCGGGCAGCGCGAGCGTCTTCACGTTCTGAGGACCGGGACCGCCCGACCCGTGCGGCGTGACCGGCGGCTCGCTACTGGGGAGTGCGAGCGCCGCCGTACGGGACGCACGGTCCCGCACCGGGGACGGCGGACGGAGTGGGGCCGTCCGCCGTCCTCCCCGGAACCACGGCGCGGAGCTGTCAGTCCTCCACCGCCGGCCCCCCACTGTCACCGGTCCCGGACGACCTGGCGCGGTGGCTGGTGTCGCACCAGGGGTAGCGCCGGCTTCGGCGGCAGGTGCACAGCGCGACCCGGAAGCGGTCGGACGACACGGTCGTCCCGTCCTCCAGTTCCACCTCCACCGGGCCCTCCACCAGCAGCGGCCCCCTGCGCTGGGCCTTGACCCGGCGCGGGGCGCCCGAGGGACCGGAGGGACGCGGGGGGTCAGACGGGGAGTTCTGCACGGACGACCACCAGTTCCTCCTCGTTGTCGGCCAGGGACAGCAGCCCGCGCTGGCGCAGCCAGCGTTCCCGGCCGCGCACCACCGGACCGAACGCGATCCGCTGCCGCCGGGTCACCGCGGCCTTCAGACCCGCCTCACGCAGACACCCGACGGTCCGCCCGGGATCGCTGAGCGCGGACTGCACCAGCAGCAGCACACCGCCCGGACGCAGCAGGGCGGGCACCTCCCGGCAGATCCGGTCCAGGACCAGCCGGCCGTCGTGGCCGGCGTCCCAGGCCCGCGCCGCACCGCGCGGCCGGCGGCCACCGCCCGGTGCCGGTACGTACGGCGGATTGGCCAGCACGAGGTCGAACGACTCACCGAGTACGGGCGTGAAGAGGTTGCCGTGCCGGACACGGACCCGCAGCCCGGCCCGCGCGGCGTTCACCCGGGCCGCGCACACCGCGCGCCACGACACGTCCACCGCGGTCACCCGGCCGCCCCGCCGTGCCGCCGCCAGGGCGAGGGCGCCCGAGCCGGTCCCCACGTCGAGTACGGCCGCGCCCGGCGGGAGCGACTCGTCGGACAGCGCCCCGGCCAGCAGGGCGGTGTCCTCCTGAGGGGCGTAGACGCCCGGAAGCACCATCGGATTCACGGATCCCACGTACCCCGGCCGTCACGAAATATGGGAGACCCCGGAGGGTTCGCGGGGCGGTTCGGGCAGCCGGGTGCGCAGGGACGACCGGCCGGCCCGCCAGTCGGAGAGCAGCCGGGCGCCGAAGCGGTCCTCGACGTACCCGGTGGCGTCGATGCCGAAGGCGACGTCCGCCGCGAGGTGCGGCTCCTGCTCCAGCAGCCCGCCGATCACCTCGTGGCGCACGATCTGCTCGTGCACCGCGTCGGCCTCGACGTGCTCGTCGTAGAAGTGCTCGGCGGCGGGTCCGGCGCCGGTGCGGCGCATCGCCTCGGCGAGCCGCCGGGAGCCGGGCGACGAGGTGATCTCGACCGCCGCGAAATGACCCACCAGGGCGCCGCGCAGGGCCCGGTGCAGGCCGAACAGGGACATCATGTTCACCGTGGCCAGGCACTCGGCGGAGGCCGCGTCGAGATGACGCCCGTACGTCGTGTCCAGGCCCAGGTCCGTCATCAGGTCGGCGAACAGGCGGGCGTGCACCCGGTCGGGGCGGCCACCGCCGTACTCGTCGAACTCCACCGCCGCCATCGCCGCCTTCGCGCGCCCGGACAGCCGCGGCAGCACCCAGGCGTGCGGGTCGGCCTCCTTCAGGTGGTACAGCGAGCGCTGGGCCGCGTACTCGCGCAGGTGCCACAGCTCGCCCTCGTCCCACAGGAAGTGGCTGACGCCCTTCCCGTCGACCGGCTCGACGAGCAGCGCCCCGACCGCCTCCTCCACGCTGTCGTGGACCGGGGTGTCGGCGCGCAGCGCGCACAGGAAGCGGTGCTCCAGTGCGGCCCGGACGCGCAGCAGGTCCGGATCCCACTCGAGGCCGGGGGGCACGCCGGCGAAGCCCCGGTAGTGCAGCTCGTAGCACTGGTACAGGGCGAGCTGGAGGTCGTCGCCGTACGCGGGTGCGGCGCTGACGGCTTCCGGTCCGGGCAGCGGACCCGTTCCGAGCAGGTACGTGCCGACGGCCGCGGAGAGCGGGCCCCGGGCCGTCGGCGGCTGTGGTTCTTCGCGGCGGTGCTCCATGGCGGCGCGAGTACCCGGACACCGCGGTGACACCCCCGTCCAGGCGCGGTCCCGCGTCACTCGCCCTCGGCGTCCTGCTGGGCACCGGTGTTCGGCGAGGTGGCGTCCCCGGCCTCGCCCCGGCGCCGGCCCTCGTCGGACTGCGCGTCGCGGGGCTTGGACTCCTTGATCTCCCGCAGGACCTCCTCGATGGCCGTCTCGGGCTGCTCGTGGGTGCGGTCGCCGTCCTGGGACATGGGTGTCTCCTTCTCCTCGTACCGTTCGGTCGTGTGTGTTCCCGGGCCCGGGATCGGCCCGTTCCACGTGGTCAGCCGGGCGTGGTCGCGATCCGCAGGGGCATCGGGGCCGCGGCGGCCGCGTCGTCGTTGCGGCGGATGACCTCCGCCCACCAGGACGGGCCGTCCTCGATGTGGCGCAGCAGGATGCCTTCGCGGATCGCCCAGGGGCAGAGCGTGACCGTTTCCAGCCCGGTCAGCTTCATCGCGGTGTGCCCGACCACCGCCCCGGCCAGACTCTGCGCCGCCCGCGGCGCGGAGATGCCGGGCAGCCGGGCCCGCTCGGCGGCGGACAGGGCGGCCAGTCGGCCGATCGCCTCTCCCAGGTCCGAGCAGCGCATCTGCCGCTCCGTGAACGGCCCGTGCCGTCCCGGCGACGCCCCGCACAGCCGCCCGAGCTGCTGGAACGTGCGCGAGGTGGCCGCCGCGGTGCGGGGTCCCTCCCAGCGGATCCGTGCCGCGACGTCGCGCAGCTGATGGCGGACCTTGCGGCGCAGCGCCCGGACCTGCTCCGGCGGGGGTGCCTCCTCGCCGCCCGCGAGGAACTCGTGGGTCAGCCGTGCCGCCCCCAGCGGCAGCGAGGCCACGAAGTCGGGCAGCCGGCCGCGGCCGAAGGCGATCTCCAGGGAGCCGCCGCCTATGTCGAGCAGGGCGAGCGGTCCGGCCCGCCAGCCCATCCAGCGCCGGGCCCCGAGGAACGTCAGCTCGGCCTCCACCTCGCCCGGCAGGGTGCACAGAGCGGTGCCCGTGCGGGCGCGGACGGTGCGCAGCACCTCCCGGCGGTTGGGCGCGGCGCGTACCACGGTGGTCGCGAAGGCCAGCGGGCCGGCCGCCCCCCAGCGGGCCGCGGTCCGGTTCGCGTCGGCGACCGCCTCCACGAGCCGCTCCACGGCCTCCTCGGGGATCGGGCCGCCCGGCTTGACCTGCTCGGACAGCCTCAACCGCCACTTCGCGGTGTGGACCGGCAGCGGCACCCCGCCCTCGGCGTCCGCCACCATGAGCCGCACCGTCTTCGAGCCCACATCCACCACGCTGATACGCATGAAGGCGCAGGTACCCATTTTGGCGTCGGTCCAACGGCCGGCGGCGCGGTACGGCCGGAAACCGGGCGGTCCGGAGCACAGGCCGACCGCCGTCCGGCCCCCTCAGGCCAGCTGCCGCCGCACCAGCTCGTGCAGCCGGCCGCCGGTGTCCGCGAGCAGCTCGGCGGGCGGGCCCTGCTGGGCGACCCTGCCGTCCTCCATCACGATCACGCGGTCGGCGTCCAGCACCGTGGACAGGCGGTGGGCGATCACGATCCGGGTGGCGTCGAGGGCCTTGGTCGACTCGATCACCGTGCGCTGCGTCTCGTTGTCCAGGGCGCTGGTCGCCTCGTCGAAGAAGAGGATGCGCGGCCGGCGGATCAGCGCCTGCGCGATCATCAGCCGCTGCCGCTGGCCCCCGGAGACCGCCCCGCTGCCCGAGACGATCGTGTGCAGGCCCATCGGCATCCGCTTGATGTCCTCCGCGAGCCCCGCCATCTCGGCCGCCGCCATCACCTCCTGGGGCGTGTACGGCTCGGTGCCGCAGATGACGTCCAGGATCGAGCCGGTGAACGGCTGCGCGTGCTGGAGCACCACCCCGCACTGCCGGCGCACCGCCGACTGGTCGAGGGCGGCCAGGTCCTGGCCGTCGTACAGGACGCTGCCCGACAGCGGCCGGTCGAAGCCGATGAGCAGCCGCAGCAGGGTCGACTTGCCGCAGCCGCTGGGACCGACGACCGCCACGAACTCGCCCGGCCGGATGCCGAAGGACACGTCGTCCAGGACCAGCGGTCCGTCGTCGGTGTACCGGAACGACAGCCGCCGTACCTCGATCGCCCCGGACAGCGGCCCCGGCCGGGTGCTCGCCGTGCGCACCTCGGGCGTGGCGTCCAGGACCGGCCTGATCTCCTCGAACAGCGGCAGCGCGGCCACCGCCGACACGAACGCGCCGGTCAGCTGGGTGACCGAGGTCAGCAGCATCGTGACCGCCGCGTTGAAGGTGAGGAACTCGGCCGCGGACATCGAACCGCGCGCCGGACCTGCCAGCAGCATGAACATCAGCAGCGTGCACAGCGGCAGGTACACCGCGCCGAGCACCGCGTTCAGGTTCTTGATCCGCCCCGCCTGCTGCTGGAGCTCACGACTGCGCGCGAACTGCTCCGCCCACGCCGCGTACGCGTAGTTCTCGGCCGCCGCGACCCGCAGCTTGGGCAGCCCGCGAAGCGTCTGGAACGCCTGGTTGTTCAGTCTGTTGGTGAGCTTCACCAGCCGCCGCTGCCAGCGCACCTGCCACAGCCCGAGACCCAGGAACACACTGGCGACGACCACCAGCATGCCGATCGCCGCGAGCGCCATCGGCACGCTGTACCAGAGCAGCAGCCCCAGGTTCATCGCCCCGACGGTCACCGACTGGGCCACCGTCGGACCGACGCCCGCCAGCAGTCTGCGGATCGCGCTGATGCCCATGGCCGCGCTGGCCAGCTCACCGGTGGAGCGCTCGGTGAAGAACGTCGTCGGCAGCCGCAGCAGCCGGTCCCAGACGGCCGGCTGGAGGGTCGCCTCGATCCGGCCCTCCAGCCGCAGGATGGTCAGGTTCTGCAGCAGCATGAAGGCCGCCGCGACGATGCTGCTCAGCATCACCGCGAGACAGACCTGCACGATCAGTTCCGTCTGCGCCTTCGGCACGAACTCGCCGAGCACCTTGCCGGTGGCGATCGGCACCAGCGCGCCGATCGCCACCGTCACCAGTCCGGCGAGCAGCAGACCGGTCAGATCACCGCGTGTGCCCTTCAGGCAGAACCGCAGCAGCCGCAACGGGCTGAGCCGGCGCTCCGGCAGCGGCCGGTAGAACATCACCGCACGCGGCTCGAACTCCTCGGCGTTCGCCTTCTCGACCGGTGTCTCGCGGCCGGTCGCCGGATGGACGGCCACATAGCCGCCGCGCCGCCACAGCAGCGCCACCGGCGCCCCGGACAGGGCCCGGTGACCGATCAGCGGCCCGACGTCGTCCCGCCACCAGCGGCCGTCCAGCCGCACGGTCCGGGTGCGCACACGCGAGGCGACGGCGACCCGCTCCACCGGGTCGAGCCGGTCGCTCTCCGTGCCGTTCTGCGCGGGCTCCGCGAGCGGAATGCCGGCGGCGCGGGCGACGAGCCGGCAGGCCGCGTACGTGGCGTCGGCGTCGGCGGCCGTGGTGCGTTTGTCAGACCGCTTGCCGATGGAGGCCAGCAGCGTCCGGTCGGCCTGGGCGCGCACCGCCTCACCGGCCTTGATGCCGGCCGCCGTACGGGTCTCGTGGGTGCGCTCCAGCTGCTCGATCCAGCGGTCCAGCGTGGTCAGCAGCCGGTACTGCTGGTCGACCATGCTCTGCCACAGCGCGGGGTCCATCAGCAGGTCGGCGGCCGCCTCGTCGCCGTACACCGCCCCGTACTGCACGCTGCCCGGTGGGACCTGCATCCAGAACACGTCGTCGTCGGTGGGGGTGGCCGCCCGCTCGGTGGCCATCGGCGCCTGGAAGAGGACGGTCAGGCTGCGGCCCACGCCGAGGGCGAGGGCGTACTCCAGCGGGCTCGTCGTGGGCGGTACGTACTGGGGGTTGCCGTACTCGTCGTAGGACCAGGTCTGCGTGCTCGCCGGCTGGTACAGCTCGCGCAGCCCGATGCGGTGCACCACGCAGTCCCGCAGCGGACGCGCGACCAGCGTGTGCTGCGGCCCGGCGACCGGCCCGAGCAGCACCGAGCCCGCCTCCAGGCGGCCCAGGTGGTGCCAGTGGCCCTGTTCCTCGGCGTCGACCGCGAACAGGTCGACCGCGCCGGACGCCACCAGCCACAGCACCTGCGGCCCCTCCAGGTCCAGGCGGCTGAAGCCGGCGCAGTCGACGCGGCTGCCCAGCGAGCCGAGCGCCCCGAGGACGAGGTCGCCCTGTCCTTCGTGCACGGTTGTCATCTCACCGCTCCCTGACCAGCGCCGCGTACGCGCCGCCGTGCGCCACCAGCTCCTCGTGCCGTCCGCGCTCCACGACCGTGCCGTGCTCGAGTACGACGATCTCGTCGCTGTCC
This sequence comes from Streptomyces sp. NPDC017890, assembly GCF_044328675.1. Classification (NCBI taxonomy): domain Bacteria; kingdom Bacillati; phylum Actinomycetota; class Actinomycetes; order Kitasatosporales; family Streptomycetaceae; genus Streptomyces; species Streptomyces sp. NPDC017890. The sequence goes on along the minus strand of NZ_JBIRHU010000024.1, from coordinate 72,958 downwards.
CGGACGGTGCTGAGCCGGTGCGCGATCACCACGCAGGCACAGCCCCGTCGGCGCAGGTTGTCCATGACCACCAGTTCGGTCTCCGCGTCCAGGGCGCTGGTCACCTCGTCGAGGACGAGGATGCTGGGCCGGCGCACCAGGGCCCGCGCGATCTCCAGGCGCTGGCGCTGCCCGCCGGAGAAGTTCCGGCCGTCCTGCTCGACCACGCTGCGGATGCCGCCCGGACGGCGCATCACCACGTCGTACAGCGCGGCGTCCTTGAGCGCGTCCACCACGGCGTCGTCCGGGACCGACGGGTCCCACAGCGCCACGTTGTCGCGGACCGAGCCCTCGAAGAGGAACACCTCCTGGTCGACGAAGGAGACGGAGGACGCCAGCGCCCCGCGCGGGATGTCCTCCAGCCGCTGACCGTCGATGCGGATCACCCCGTCCCAGGGGGCGTACAGCCCCGAGATCAGCCGGGACACGGTGGACTTGCCGCTGCCCGAGCCGCCGACCAGGGCCACCTGCTGCCCCGGCCCGACGGCCAGGTCGAAACCGGTGAGCAGGGGTTGGTCGAGCGGGTTGTAGCCGAAGGAGACGTTCTGCAGCTCGACATGGCCGTGCAGCCGCCGGGTGGAGTCGATCCCGCCGGGACGGTCGTAGAGCGGGTCGGCGCGGAAGTTCTCCACGTCCTTCAGCCGCGCCACGTCGGCAGCGAAGTCCTGGATGCGGCCCGCGACGCCGTTCAGCCGGGTCAGCGGGGCCGTGAAGCGGACCACCAGCGCCTGGAAGGCGACCAGCAGACCGACCGAGATGTGCCCCTCGACCGCGCGCATGCCGCCGATCCACAGGATCAGCCCGCTGTTGAGCGTCGCGAGCGTCGGCGCGACCACGCCCAGCCAGGCGCTCGGCACCCCCAGCCGCTGCTGCTCCTCCAGGGTGGTGGCGTGCTGCCCCGCCCACTTGCGGAAGTAGCCGTCCTCCCCGCCGGTCGCCTTCATCGTCTCGATCAGCTGCAGGCCGGTGTACGCGGTGTTGGTCAGCCGCGCCGTGTCCGCCCGCAGCTTCGCCGTACGGGTCGCGCGCAGGCGGATGACGATCCGCATCGCGAGGATGTTGAGCAGTGCCACGCCGATGCCGACGAAGGTGAGCTGGGGGTCGTACGTGTACAGCAGCACGGCGTACAGGACGACGACGATCGCGTCGACGCCCGCGGCGGCGAGGTCGCGGGCCAGGGTCTCGGCGACTGCGTCGTTGGACTGGAGCCGCTGCACCAGGTCGGCCGGGCTGCGCTGGGAGAAGAAGGTCACCGGCAGCCGCAGCAGGTGCCGCAGGAACCGGGCGCTGGAGAGGGTGGAGGAGATGATGCGGCCGTGCAGCAGGTTCGCCTGCTGGAGCCAGGTCAGCACCACCGTGAGCAGCACGCAGGCCCCCATCGACGCGAAGAGCACGCCGAGCAGCGAGGTCTGCCCCCCGATGAGGAACATGTCGATGTAGGTGCGGCTCAGCGCGGGCACCGCCGCGCCCACCGCCACCAGCAGCAGGCTCGCCAGCACGGCGGCGGGCAGCGTGCCGGCGGTGCCGCGCAAGCGGGCCGGCATCGCGCCCAGCACGCCGGGCTTCCGGCCGCCCCGGGTGAAGTCGTCGCCGGGCTCCATGGTCAGCACGACCCCGGTGAAGGACCCGTCGAAGTCCTCCAGGGACACGAAGCGGCGGCCCTTGCCGGGGTCGTTGATGAACACCCCGCGGCGGCCGAAGCGGCGCCCCATGCCGTCGTAGACGACGTAGTGGTTGAACTCCCAGAACAGGATGGCCGGCGCCGTCACCTCGGCGAGGGCGGCCAGGTCCATCTGCATGCCCTTGGCGGCGAAGCCGTAACCGCGCGCCGCCTTGAGGAGGTTGCTGGCGCGCGAGCCGTCGCGGGAGACGCCGCAGGCGATCCGCAGCTCCTCCAGCGGGACGTGGCGGCCGTAGTGGCCGAGCACCATGGCGAGGGAGGCGGCACCGCACTCCACGGCCTCCATCTGGAGGACGGTGGGCGTGCGGACGGTCTTCGCCCGGCTTTTCGGTACCCTGCGCTTCGGCGGGGCGGCGCGGCGCCTGCCCCGGGTCTCCTGTGCGGTGCTCACGGCAGCAGCCAATCGACGGGACGCTCGTCGGCCAGCCGGATGGAGCCGGTGGCCATGGTCATGGAGGTCAGGTCGAACGGCGGTCCGTCCGCGGACGACCACTCGTAGCCGCTCCTCGTGGACTCCGAGGTGTCCAGCCGGACCGTCACGGCCACCGGCCTGCCCTCCTTGGTGAACTGCTCGCCGAGCTGGCTGTCGCCGAGGAACGCGCCGATCGTCTGCGCCGACTGCACCGAGCGGTCGACGGACTTCACCTTCCCGTGCAGTACGCCGTACTGCTGGGTCGGCACCGACTGGACGGTCAGGTCGACCGAGGCGTGCGCGGGGATGGCCGCGGCGTTCTCGGCGGGGACGTAGACCGTGGCGTAGAGCGGGTCTTCGGCGTGGGCGACCTTCTCCACGGAGGCGACGTTCGCGCCGGTCTGGATGATCTGCCCGACGGTGGCGGCGAGCGCGCTGACCCGGCCGGCGTCGACCGTGCGGACCACGGTCTCGCCCTCGCTCGTCCGTACTTTCAGTACGGGGGAGCCGGCGGCCAGCCGCTCGCCCTGGCGTGCGAGGACCGCGGTGACCTGACCGGAGACGGGGCTCTGCAGGAGGTAGCTGCCCTGACCGTGCGTGAGGATGGCGGGCGCGGCGACCGTGGAGGTCACCGAGCCGCTCACCGCCCACACGGACGCGGCGGCCATCGCGACCACCGTCACGGACAGCACCAGCCAGCCCTGCGGGCGGGCGAAACGCACCGGGAGGTCGAGCTCCTCCGGCGACTGGAGTTTTGCGAGGGCCTGTTGGCGGAACTGCACGTCGGACGTATCCCAGAGTTTTCCGGCGAGACCACGGAAGGAACCGTGGAGGAATTCACGGAAGAGAATTCACGGAAGAGAATTCACGGAAGAGAAGGCGAAGAGAAGACGAAGAGAAGACACGGAAGGGGAACCGTGGAAGAGGAGCGGCGGAGGAACAGCCGGGGAAGAACGGCCGAAAAGCCCCGGAGCCTGGACGGCTCCGGGACTCGGCGGCACAGGGGCGCGATCAGAGACCGGCGACCAGGCCCGTGACCGGGGCCGTGTTCAGGCCGGTGACACCCTCGACGGTGCCGACGACCGTGTTGAGCAGGCCCGAGACCGGGGCGATGCCGTCCACCAGGCCGGTGACGGTGCCGACGGCGTTCACGTTCAGGCCGCCGGAGACGTTGTCGAGGTCGGCGTCGGAGATCTCGACGGTCTCAACCTGGGGGGTGGAGTTCATGATGGAACTTCCCTTCGTATAGCCATTTCACAAGGGGGGAGCGGCCCCCTCTGGGGACAGATGACGGCCGCGACCGCGGGCGCCGGGCGCCCCTTTCCGGAGCCCTCCGCGGCCCCCGCGGTGCGATGGATCAAAGCACGCGGCCGGTCCGCGCTTCCAATCAATCACCCCTCCCACCAGCGAACTTGCGACGCCGAAGCGTCCAATGGTGCAGGGGCGCGCACGCCTTCACGGCGACTTCTTCACATGGAGTGCGACATCGCCCCGTGCGACCCCTTGTCCGTGCGGAGGCGAATCCGGCACACCCGCCCCAAAGACGCGCTGGGCGCTGTCGGCCTGTGCAGATCCTTCAACGCGGGTGACCGGGTTGGGCATTCGATGTGCAGATTCGCTGAAGCAGAGATTCCGCTCCGCGAAGGCGACAGGGTGTGCCCGGCCGGATGCGGAGTGTGTCGGTCCGGCTCGATTGAACGGCCCGTCCGGCCCGTGCGTACCAACAGCCATCCAGGCGCCCCACAGCTGCCGGACCGGCGGCACGGACCCAGTCCCAGGAGGTCGAGAAGGTTGAGTCACAAGCGAATTCCGAAGCGCAGGGCCGCGATCGCGGCAGGCGGTGCGGTGGCGCTCGGCGCGGCCGCCATCCTGCTGCCGAACGCCAACGCCTCACAGGACGGCGGCACCTCGGACGACGCCGCGACGGCACCGAGGACCCTGAAGGCGGCGGACGCGTCGGATCTCGCCTCGCAGCTCGCCGGCCTGCTCGGCGACGCCTTCGCAGGGTCGTACTACGACGCCGGCGAGCAGCAGCTCGTCGTCAACGTCGTACCCGGCGACAACAACCGGGTCATCGTGGAGGCGAAGAAGGCGGGCGCGGACGTCCGCGAGGTCGCCAACAGCATGGCCGAGCTGCGGACCGGCGCGCAGACACTGAAGTCCGAGGCGACCGTCCCGGGCACCTCGTGGGCGCTCGACCCGCGCACCAACAAGATCCTGGTGACCGCCGACAGCACCGTCACCGGCGCCGACTGGGACCGGCTGGAGTCCACCGTCGAGGACCTCGGCGCCGGCATGGCGACCATCAAGAAGTCCGAGGGCACCTTCAGGACCTTCGTGTCGGGCGGCGACGCCGTCTTCGGCGGTGGCGCGCGCTGCTCCCTCGGCTTCAACGTCACCGCGGGCGACGGCTCACCCGCCTTCCTGACGGCCGGTCACTGCGGCGTCGCGGACGACCAGTGGTCCGACGCGCAGGCCGGGCAGCCGATCGCCACCGTCGACCAGGCGGTCTTCCCCGGCGAGGGCGACTTCGCGCTCGTCAGGTACGACGACCCCGCGACCGAGGCGCCGAGCGAGGTGAACCTCGGGGACCGGAGCGTCCAGATCAGCCGGGCCTCCAAGGCGACGGTCGGACAGCAGGTCTTCCGCATGGGCAGTACGACCGGACTGGCCAACGGCCGGGTCCTCGGCCTGGACGCCACCGTCAACTACCCCGAGGGGACGGTCACCGGCCTCATCCAGACCGACGTCTGCGCCGAACCCGGCGACAGCGGCGGCCCCCTCTTCACCCAGGACGGCCTGGCGATAGGCCTGACCTCGGGCGGCAGCGGCGACTGCGCCGTCGGCGGCGAGACCTTCTTCCAGCCCGTCACCACCGCCCTGGAGGCTGTCGGCGCCACCCTGGGCGGTGACGCGGACGCAGGTGCGGGCGACCGGGCCGGGGGCCAGGTGGGCGAGGAGGCCGGCGGTCAGGCGGGTGAGGAGGCCGGCGCCGATGACCAGGCCGGCGGGGCGGAGGGCGGGGACGGCGAGGCCGTTGGGGGCGGTGACCAGGCCGGCGACGGAGACGCCGGTGCCGGGGACGCCGGGGACGGTACGGGCTACGCCGGCGCGGACGGAACCGGTCTGACGGGCTGATCCTCGCTCCGCACACCTCGGGCAAAGGCTCCCGAACCACCGGACGGCCTCCAGCAGGGCCGGTCGGCGGAGGCGGTCCGGCCCTCCGGCGGGAGGACCGGACCGCCGCCCTTCGGCACCCCATGTCCGCACCCCATGTCCGCGCCCCTGCCCGCGCCCGTGCGCCGGCTGCCTCGAGCACGCACACCCGCCCGTGTCCCCGGGACCGTGTCTCCTCCCCGTTGCCCCGTTGCCCCGTTGCCCCGTTGCCCCGTTGCCGCACCGCGCACGGCGAGCGCCCCATTGCGCGTTTCCACCGGCCCGCGAGCCCTTTCCACGCCCCTGAGCGCCGGTTCCCGGCCCGCAGGGGCTGCGCAGGTGTCCCATAAGCGCTGTAATGGCGGCGTGGTCAGTGAGGGCGCTGCGGAACGCGGATCGAGAACGCCGCGTGCCGAGGGTGCCCTGAAGGCGATCGCGTCCGGCCCGGACCCCGGGGAGCGGCTGCGCCGGTTCCTCGAACAGGCGCTGGTCTTCGCGGGCGCCTCCTTCGCCGGCCTCTACACGCCGGGCGAGAACCCCGAGCTGCTCTGCCTGGTCGAGTCGGCCGGTGTGCCGCGGACCCTGTACGGCGTGCGCGACAGCTACCCCGCGGCCGGTGGCTCCCCGGTCGCGGACGCCCACCGCGCGGGGACGCCGGTGTGGCTCGGGCCCGAGGAGTTCGCCGGATCGGCCGAGTCGCGGCGCGTGCCGTCCAGTGGCTTCTCCCTCGCCGCCCTGCCCGTGCACGGGAACGGCGGTGGGTGTCTCCTCGCCGTGACCGAGCGCCCGGAGAGCTTCGACAGCGACGACCGCGCGTGCCTGGAGCTGATCGCCGAGGCCGTCACCTCCCCCGTCCCGGTCGTGGCCGTCGAGGGCGAGGAACTGCAGCCGGGCGCCTTCACCCTGGCCGTGGACACCGGCCGGGTCGAGGTCGGCGACGACATCCTGCGGCTGTTCGGCCTCGCCCCGGGCGAGTTCGACGGCAAGGTCGAGACACTGCTCGGGCTGACCGTGCCCGAGGACCTGCCCTCGCTGATGTCGGTGACGGAGGCCGGCCACATGTCCATCGGCGACCGGGAGCTGGAGTTCCGGGTGCTCCAGCCCGCCGGCCCGCCGAGGTGGCTCCGGCTGAGCGGACGCCTGCTGCCCGGCGGCGAGGGCCGGCCGGCCCGTCTCGTCGGTACCGTCGCCGACGCCTCCACCCTGCGCCCCGACGTGACCGACGTGGCCCGCGTCCAGCGCCTGGCCGCCGCGCTGGCCACCGCCGGTACCGTCCGCGACGTCAGCCAGGCCGTGGTCGCCGCGCTGCGCAGGCCGCTGCGCGCCGACCGGATCGCACTGGCCGAGCTGGAGAACGACCGGCTGGTCGTCACCGTGCTCGACCCGCCCGAGCCCGAGTCCTGGCCCGAGCTGTGGCGGCTGGAGTGGCGCACCGAGTGGCCCGACGCACCGGTACGGGCCATGCCCACCCTCGCCGCCGCGCTGCGCGAGGGCCGGGCCAGTATCTGGCCGGCCGGCACCGGCGACCTGGAACCCGCCCTCGCCGACGTCGGCCCCGGCGGCCTCGCCGTACTCCCACTGCCCGCCGCCGGCCGCATGGCCGGCGCCTGCCTGATCGGCTGGGACACCCCGCACGACTTCGGCCCCGACGAACGCGCCCTGCTCACCGCCTCCGCCGGCCTCGCCGGGCAGGCCCTGATGCGCGCCCAGGCCTTCGACGCCGAGCACGAACTCGTCGGCATGCTCCAACGCCAGCTGCTGCCGCGCCGGCTGCCGAAGCTGCCCGGCGCGGTCGCCGTCGCCCGCTACCTGCCCAGCACGGCAGGACTGGAGCTGGGCGGCGACTGGTACGACGTGATCCCCCTGCCCGACCACCACGTCGCCCTCGTCATCGGCGACGTCCAGGGCCACAGCGCCGCCGCCGCGACCCTCATGGGCCAGCTGCGCACGGCACTGCGCGCCTACGCCGTGGAAGGCCATCCGCCGGACGTGGTGGTCTCCCGCACCAACCGGCTGCTGGTGGACATGGAGAGCGACCTCTTCGCCACTTGTGTATACGTCGACCTCGACATGGAGGAGGGCTCCGCCTGGTGCGTCCGGGCCGGGCACCTGCCCCCGGTCCTGCGCCACCCCGACGGCACGACACAGACAGCTGAGGTGGCGGGCGGCCCGCCACTGGGCGTGATGACACAGGCCGACTTCCCGATGAGCCCGCTCGGGCTGAGGCCCGGCACGCTGATCGCCCTCACCACGGACGGTCTCGTGGAGTCAGCGGACGCCGACATCGACGAGGGCATGGACCACTTCGCGCAGGCACTGGCCGCCTCCGACCCCGCCCACCTCGGGCTCGTCGCCGACGGCCTGCTCGGCAACGCCCGCCGCAGCGACGACGTCGCCCTGCTGCTGGTGCGCTACGACGGCATGGCCCTTCGCCCGCTGCGGGAGAGCTGGTCGGTGTGGCGACTGCCCGAGGCCGTACGGCACGCCCGCCGCTTCACCCGGCGCACCCTGCGCACCTGGGGCGTGCCGGACGACGACATCGACGGCGTCCTTCTGATCGTCTCCGAACTGGTCACCAACGCCCTGGTGCACACCGACGGCAGGGTCCGCCTCGACCTGACCCTGCTCGGCGGCCGGCTGCGCGTCGCGGTCGCCGACTCCTCGCCCCGTACACCCGTCAAACCGACCAGCATCGGCTGGGAGGCGACGGGCGGACGCGGCATCCTCCTGGTCGAGGCCATGTCGGCGACGTGGGGGACGTTGCCGGTCAGCGGGGGCAAGCAGGTCTGGAGCGAGATCCCGCTGGGCCGGTGAGCCCGGGCGAGCCCGAGGACGCGCCGACCGGAACCGGCTTCCTGGTGCGGCCCGCACGGATCGGCGCCACCGGCGGGGTGCCGGCGCCGCCGCACCGGGTACCCGGCCGGCCACACGACGAGCGAGCGAGGAAGCGAGGGACTACGCCATGACCCAGTACGTCCGCGACATCATGACCGGCGACCCGGTGACCGTGGAGCCGCAGACCTCCGTCACCGCGGTGGCCCGCATCATGCGCGACCGGGACCTCGGCGCCGTCCTGGTCACGGACGGCGACGAACTGCGTGGACTGGTCACCGACCGCGACCTGGTGATCCGGTCGGTCGCGGAGGGCGGTGACCCGGACCGGATCACCGTGGCCGGCGCGTGCAGCGACGACATGGTGACCGTACGGCCCGACGAGGATCTGGACCACGCCGTCGAGCTGATGCGCGAGCACGCCGTACGCCGTGTCCCGGTCGTCGACGAGGGCCGCCCCGTCGGCATCGTCTCCCTCGGTGACCTGGCCATGGAGCGCGACCCGGAGTCGGCGCTGGGCGACATCAGTGTGGCCCGCCCCAACCCGTAGGGCACACGCGCCCGGCGTTTCACAGAGTCACCCACGGGGACCCGTAGGTCAACGGCTCCGGACACAGAAGGAAGATGATGCCTCGTGACCACGGACACCGGCGAGAAACCCGTCGCCCGTCGCCAGGAGACGGGCTGGTCGAAAGCCCGCCGCCTGCGGCGCAGGGGTGCCGTGCGCACCTGGATACCGGCCGTCGAGGACGGCAGCGCCGCACGCGCACCGCAAGCCGGGCAGGAGTCGAACATCGTCAGGGGCGAGGACTGACAGCCCAGCCCCGAGGACGCTCACAGGCCCCCGTTGAGCCGCACAAGCCGCACATAACACGTGACACGTGGGACACACGAGCCGCATCAACCCCTTCCCTTACGCTGGAACCGTGCGCCTGCTGCTCATGTCCGACACCCACCTGCCGAAGCGGGCGAAGGAACTCCCCGCGCCGCTGCTGGCGGAAATCCCGCACGCCGACGTCGTCCTGCACGCGGGGGACTGGGTGGACACGGCCACCCTCGACCTGCTGGAGAGCCGCAGCCGCAGACTGATCGGGGTGTACGGCAACAACGACGGGCCCGGTCTGCGCGCCCGGCTGCCCGAGGTGGCCCACGCGGACCTCGGTGGCCTGCGCTTCGGAGTCGTCCACGAGACGGGTGCCACCCGGGGCCGCGAGACACGCTGTGCCGCCCGTTTCCCCGACCTCGACGTCCTGGTCTTCGGGCACAGCCACATCCCCTGGGACACCACCGCCGAGACCGGCCTGCGCCTGCTCAACCCGGGGTCGCCGACCGACCGGCGCCGGCAGCCGTACTGCACCTACATGACGGCAACGGTCGCCGACGGCCGGCTCGGGGAGGTGAAGCTGCACCGGCTCCCGCGACGGTAGAAGCCCGCGCGCATGCCTCCGCCGGTCACGGTGCGCCTCCCCTGCGGGAAGCCGCTCGGCAGCCGGTGCCGCAGCGTGCGGTGCAGGCGCCCGTACTCGCCCCCGCGGCCCTTGGACGCCCCCCGGCTACTCGTCCCAGGCCTGGATGGTGGTCTGCTCGACGATCTTGCCGTCCCGCAGCGACAGCATCGACTCGGCGAGCACCCGCACGCCGTCCGGATACGTGCACTCCTCGGTGAACGCGACGTGGTCGCCCTGGACGACGCAGCGTTCCAGCCTGTGTGTCATGTCGCGGCTGTACACGTCGTCGAGCATCTCGGCGATCTCCTGCCGACCGTGCAGGACCTTGGGTCGGCTGGGCTGGTCGTACCGGTCGACGACGCGAATCTCCGCGTCCTGTGCGTAGAGCGACACGAGGGGTGCCGCCGTCTCTCCCTCGATGCCCCGGCGCAGTTCTTCGATGTCGAAGCCGGAGCCTGCGGTGGTGCCCATGACGACCTCCTTCGAAGGCCGCGGCCCGGGGGAACGGGCGATCGTGGCCCTCACCCTCGAGCTTCCTCCGTCCGGGCGCCCACGGCAATCGTGGCCGGGCCACCCCTCCTCACACGTCCGGCGCGGCTCAGCCGCCCGCGGCCAGGAACTGGGTCGCCGCCAGCTCCGCGTACAGCGGATCGGCGGACACCAGTTCACGGTGCGTGCCGACCGCTCGGACGCGCCCCGCGTCCATCACCACGATCCGGTCGGCCATCGTCACCGTGGACAGCCGGTGGGCGACGACCAGCACCGTGGTCGTGCGGGCCACGTCGGCCACGGTGTCGCGCAGCGCCGCCTCGTTGACCGCGTCCAGCTGCGAGGTCGCCTCGTCGAGCAGCAGCAGCCGTGGACGCCGCAGCAGGGCCCGGGCGATGGCGACGCGCTGACGCTCACCGCCCGACAGCTTGGTGCCGCGGTGCCCGACCAGTGTGTCCAGGCCGTTCGGCAGCCGGGCGACCAGACCGTCGAGGCGGGTCGTCTTCAATACGGTGGTGAGGGCGCCGTCGTCCGCCTCCGGGTTGCCCAGCAGCAGGTTGTCCCGCAGCGAGCCGGACAGCACCGGAGCGTCCTGCTCCACGTACCCGATCGCCGCCCGCAGCGAGGCCAGTTCCCAGTCCGCCAGGCTCCGGCCGTCCAGCGTGATCTCCCCGGAGCCGGGGTCGTAGAACCGTTCGATGAGGGAGAAGACGGTGGTCTTGCCCGCGCCGGACGGGCCGACGAACGCCGTCATGCCCTGGGCCGGCACGTCGAAGGTCACGCCGTGGTGGATGTACGGCAGGTCGTCGGCGTACCGGAAGCGGACGTCGTGGAAGGCGACCGCGGCCGGTTCCGCGCCGGGGGCCGGCAACGGGGCGGGGCGGACCGGCGGCTCGGCGGGCAGGCGCAGCGCGTCCTGGATCCGGGCGAGCGCCGCCTTGCCCGTCTGGTACTGCGTGATCGCGCCGACGACCTGCTGGATCGGTGACATCAGATAGAAGACGAACAGCAGGAACGCGACCAGCGTGCCGACGTCGATCGACTCCGTGGCCACCCGCGCCCCGCCCACCGCGAGCACCGTGATGAAGGCGATCTGCATCGCCAGCCCGGCCGTGTTGCCCGCGGCGGCCGACCACTTGGCGGCACGCACACTCTGCCGCCACGACTCCTCGGCCGCCTCGTGCAGCGCCCGCTCCTCCCGGGGCTCGGCGCCGGACGCCTTCACCGTGCGCAGCGCGCCGAGGATCCGCTCCAGCGCGGCCCCCATCACGCCCACCGCGTCCTGTGCCTGCCGGCTCGCCCGGTTGATGCGCGGCACGATCAGACCCAGCACCGTCCCCGCCCCCAGCACCACCGCCAGTGTCACCCCGAGGAGCACCGGGTCGACCAGGCCCATCATCACCAGGGTCGCCACCAGGGTCAGCCCGCCGGTGCCGAGGCCGACGAGCGAGTCGGTGGTGACCTCGCGCAGCAGGGTCGTGTCGGAGGTGATCCGGGCCATCAGGTCACCGGGCTCGGTGCGGTCCACGGCCGTGACGCGCAGCCGCAGCAGGTACGACGACAGGGAGCGCCGCGCACTGAGCACCACCGACTCGGCGGTACGGCGCAGCACGTACGAACCCAGCGCGCCGAGCGCCGCGTTGGCGACCACGAGGCCCGACATGGCCAGCAGTGCGCCGGTGATGGTCCGGTCGTGCGACAGGTCGTCGATCAGCTCACGCGCCACCAGCGGCAGCATCAGCCCGGTGGCCCCCGTGACGAGCGAGAGCAGGGCGCCCGCGAACAAGGACCCGCGGTGCGGCCGTACGTATGTCAGGAGCAGTCGCCAGGCGGGGGGACCGGTCTCCGTCTTTGCGGTGCTCACGAACACTCCTTCGACAGGCGGGCGGACGACTCAGGCTACGCCGGGGACGTACGGCGGAGCCTCGGGGATCCGCGCCCAGGTCCCGGCACATCCCCCCGAGCGCCCTGCCACCTGCCCTTCGTCGATCAGTTGCGCGTAGGGTCGGGGGGGAACGCTGAACGGCCGAAGAAGGGGTCCAGACCATGGCGCAGGAAGTACGCGGCGTGATCGCACCGGGCAAGGACGAACCGGTGCGGATCGAGACGATCGTCGTGCCCGATCCCGGACCGGGAGAGGCCGTGGTCAGCATCCAGGCCTGCGGGGTGTGCCACACCGACCTGCACTACAAGCAGGGCGGCATCAGCGACGAATTCCCCTTCCTCCTCGGGCACGAGGCCGCGGGCGTGGTCGAGTCGGTCGGCGCCGGAGTCACCGACGTCGCACCCGGCGACTTCGTGATCCTCAACTGGCGCGCGGTGTGCGGCAAGTGCCGGGCCTGTCTGCGCGGCCGGCCCTGGTACTGCTTCGACACCCACAACGCCGAGCAGAAGATGACCCTCGCCTCGACCGGCCAGGAGCTCTCCCCGGCCCTGGGCATCGGCGCCTTCGCCGAGAAGACGCTGGTCGCCGCCGGACAGTGCACCAAGGTCGACCCGGCCGTCTCCGCGCAGGTGGCCGGGCTGCTGGGCTGCGGGGTGATGGCCGGCATCGGCGCCGCCATCAACACCGGGAACGTCGGCCGCGGCGACACGGTCGCCGTCATCGGCTGCGGCGGCGTCGGCGACGCGGCGATCGCCGGTTCCCACCTCGCCGGGGCGGCGAAGGTCATCGCCGTGGACATCGACGACCGCAAGCTGGAGACCGCCCGGGGCATGGGCGCCACCCACACCGTCAACTCCCGCGAGAGCGACCCCGTCGAGGCGATCCGCGAACTGACCGGCGGCTTCGGCGCGGACGTGGTCATCGAGGCGGTCGGCCGCCCGGAGACGTACCAGCAGGCCTTCTACGCCCGCGACCTGGCCGGCACCGTCGTCCTCGTCGGCGTACCGACGCCCGAGATGAAGCTGGAACTGCCGCTCCTCGACGTCTTCGGACGCGGCGGGTCCCTGAAGTCGTCCTGGTACGGCGACTGCCTGCCCTCCCGCGACTTCCCGATGCTCATCGACCTCCACCTCCAGGGCCGCCTGGACCTCGGCAAGTTCGTCACGGAGACCATCCGGCTGGACGAGGTCGAGAAGGCCTTCGAGCGGATGCACGCCGGTGACGTGCTGCGATCGGTGGTGGTGCTGTGATGACCGCCCGCATCGAACGCCTCGTCACCTCCGGGCAGTTCAGCCTCGACGGCGGCACCTGGGACGTCGACAACAACGTCTGGCTCGTCGGCGACGACCACGAGGTGATCGTCATCGACGCCGCCCACGACGCCGACGCGATCGCCGAAGCCGTCGGCGACCGCCGCCTCACCGCCATCGTGTGCACCCATGCCCACAACGACCACGTGAACGCCGCGCCCGCCCTGGCCGAGCGCACCGGCGCCGTCATCTGGCTGCACCGCGACGACCTGCCGCTGTGGCAGCAGACCCACCCCGACCGGGACCCCGACGCCTGGCTGACCGACGGCCAGGTCATCGAGGCCGCCGGCGCCGACCTGACCGTTCTGCACACACCCGGGCACGCGCCCGGCGCGGTCTGCCTGTACGACCCGGGCCTCGGCGCCCTCTTCAGCGGCGACACCCTCTTCCAGGGCGGACCCGGCGCCACCGGCCGCTCGTACTCCCACTTCCCGACCATCATCGACTCGATCCGCGATCAGCTGCTGGTCCTCCCGCCCGAGACGAAGGTCCACACCGGGCACGGCGACCCGACCACCATCGGAGCCGAGGCCCCGCACCTGGACGAGTGGATCAGGCGCGGGCACTGACCTTCTCGGGACACGCGTGAAAGGTGACAGAAGATGTCCGGCTTCCCGGGCACTCTCGATCACGACATCGCTCGTGCGGGAGAGGAACGGGAGCCGGACATGGCAGGGTCACCGCAAAAGTCACCGGGGAAACCGCTGGCAGGCAGGGTCGCATTGGTCGCCGGGGCGACCCGGGGCGCCGGACGCGGCATCGCCGTCGAACTGGGCGCCGCCGGCGCCACCGTCTACGTCACCGGCCGCAGCACCCGCGCCCGGCGCTCGGAGTACGACCGCCCCGAGACCATCGAGGACACCGCCGACCTCGTCACCGAGGCCGGCGGGCGCGGCATCGCCGTACCCGCCGACCACCTCGACCCGGCGCAGGTCGCCACGCTCGTCGACCGCATCGCCGGCGAACAGGCCCGCCTCGATGTCCTGGTCAACGACATCTGGGGCGGCGAGAACCTCTTCGCGTGGGACAGTCCCGTCTGGGAGCACGATCTGGACAACGGGCTCAGGCTGCTGCGGCTCGCGGTCGAGACCCACGCCATCACCAGTCACCACGCCCTGCCGCTGCTGCTGCGCCGCCCCGGCGGACTGGTCGTCGAGGTCACCGACGGCACCGACGACTACAACCGCGACCACTACCGCAACTCGTTCTTCTACGACCTGGCCAAGGCATCCGTCCTGCGCATGGCCTTCGCCCTCGGCCACGAACTCGGGCCGCGCGGCGCCACGGCCGTCGCATTGACCCCGGGCTGGCTCCGCTCGGAGATCATGCTCGACCACTTCGGCGTACGCGAGGAGAACTGGCGCGACGCCCTGGACCGCGTCCCGCACTTCGCCATCTCCGAGACGCCCCGCTACGTCGGCCGCGCGGTCACCGCCCTCGCCGCCGACCCGGACGTGGCGCGCCTCAACGGCCGGTCCTTCTCCAGCGGCGGCCTCGCCCGGGAGTACGGCTTCACGGACCTCGACGGCAGCCGGCCGGACGCCTGGCGCTACGTCGTCGAGGTACAGGACGCGGACAAGCCGGCGGACGTCACCGGGTACCGCTGACGGGCGGCAGCGGCCAGCGGGCCGCGTGGCCCGGGGGCAGCGCCAAGTCCTCCCGTACGGCCGTGTAGTAGCCCTCACGTCCTGCGCGCTGCCGCTCCAGCAGGGCCTGCCAGGCGTCCGGGTCATGCGTTTCCTCGCGCAGGAAGCGCTCCATCTCCAGCACGGTCAGGACCCAGGCCCGGGCCTTCTCCACCACCTCCGTGCTGCCCAGCAGGATCAGTGCCTCCCCGGCGGGGTCCCGGGCCAGGGTGGCTTCCGCCTGGGCCGGCGCGGCCTCCTGCGGCGGCAGCGGGTGCGGGTGCGGGTCGTTGCCGAGGTGGGCGGCGATCCGGTAGGCCAGCGTGACGGAGGCCTTGAGGGTCCGCGCGTAGTCGGCGTAGACCGCGAGCCTGCGCTCCTCCCAACGGGCCGCGGTCTCACGGCCGAACCGGGCCCGGTCACTGCGGACCACGGCCAGATACGAACCGAGGGCACCGATGACGACACCTATGAGCGCGGGGAGTTGCTGCAGGAACGCGGACATGGAGGCACGCTACCTGCCCGAGTGATCGTCGCGGCAGTACCGTCGGGCCATGACGGACACAGGGCGTTTCACCGACCACGGAGTTCTGATCACGGGCGCGGCCCGGGGCATCGGCGCGGCCACCGCACGCCGGTTCGCCGCCGAGGGGGCGCGGGTGTTGCTGACCGACGTGGACCTCGCCGCCGCGCGGCGGACGGCGGGGGAGCTGACGGAACAGGGGCTCCTCGCCGAGGCGTTCGCCTGCGACGTGGCCGACCGGACGTCCGTCGAGGCGGCCGTCGCCCACGCCGCGAACACCTTCGGCGCCCTCGACGTGCTGGTCAACAACGCCTACGCCTGCTCACCCGACGCCCCGCTCTTCGAGGACGAACCGGACGAGGGCTGGGCCCGCGACCTCGACGTCACCCTCACCGGCGCCTACCGATGCTGCCGCGCCGCGCTGCCCCACCTCGCGGCCTCGGGGCGCGGCGCGATCGTGGGCATCGGCTCGGTCAACGGCGTCCAGGACTTCGGCAACCACGCCTACAGCGCGGCCAAGGCGGGCCTCGCGTCCCTCACCCGCACCCTCGCCGGACACGCCGCCGCGCGCGGTGTCCGCGTCAATCTCGTGGCGCCGGGCACCGTGCGCACCACGGCCTGGGCGGGCCGGGACGAGGAACTGGCGGCGGTCCGGCGGCTGTACCCGCTGGGGCGGGTCGGTGAACCGGAGGACATCGCGGCGGCCGTCGCCTTCCTCGCCTCACGCGACGCGTCCTGGATCACCGGCACCACGCTGGTCGTCGACGGCGGGCTGACCGCGGTCAACACCGGGTTCCGGCAGGCGGTCCGGGAGGGGGACGACAAGGACTGACGGTCGGCCGACGGGCCGGGCACCTGCGGAAAGCGGGCACCCGGCTCGCGCGGCCGCGTCACAGCACCGGCGCGTCCCCGAAGTCCGGGATCTCCAGCCTGGCCCCGCCCTGCCGCGCGGACTCGTGCGCGACGATACCCGGCAGGGTGTAGCGGGCGGCGACCCACGCGTTCACGGACGGCAGGGTCCGGGAGTTGACCGCGGTCACGAAGTCGTCCGCCAGGAAGTGGTGGCTGCCCTCGTGCCCGTTGCTCATCCGGTCGAACACCCGGGGCAGCCGCGCCCGGTCGTGCACCGGCGCCGAACCGGAGGTGAAGGCGGCCCGCAGCGTGGGCGCGACGTGCTGGAGGGACGGGTCGTCGGGGGAGGTGGTGGGCTTGGGCTCCAGCAGCTCGCTGATGTCCTCCACCCCGTTCTTGTCCTGCCACAGCGCCACCGTGGCGAGCTGCTCCATACTCGCCTCGGTTCCGAAGAACCGGAAACGGGACTCCCGGATGTGCGACGGATAGCCGACCCGGCGGAACTCGTTCGTACGGAACGATCCGCCGCCGGCCACCTCGAACAGCGCCGTCGCGTTGGAGACGTCGTTGTCGAACTGGCTGACCGACCGGTCGAAGACCCCGTCCCCGCGCTCGTCCACCACCCCGAGCGCCGAGACGCTGACCGCGTGCGTCTGCCAGGCGCCCAGCACCCCGCCCACCGAGTGGGTGGGATACAGCAGCGGCGGATAGCTGGCGGTGGCCTTCCACCCCTCGCCGCCGCTGTACCGGTACGCCTCGTAGAAGCCCAGGTCCATGTCGTGGACGTAGTCGCCCTCGGCGTAGAAGAGCCGTCCGAAGGCGCCCTCGGCGATCCGGTTGCGGGCGTGCACGGTCGCCGGGTTGTACTGGCTCGTCTCGCCCATCATGTACGTCAGCCCGGTCGCCTTGACCGCGTCGATGATCTCCGCGATCTCCTGCGTGGTGATCGCCATGGGGACCGCCGAGTACACGTGCTTGCCCGCGCCCAGCCCCTGGAGCACCAGCGGGCCGTGGGTCCAGCGCTGCGTGAAGATCGCGACGGCGTCGACCGCCTGGGACTCCAGCATCGCCTCATAGGTCGGGAAGGTGCCGGTGAGGCCTTCGGCGGCGGTGAGCTGTTCGGCCCGTTCCGGCAGCAGGTCGGTGACGTACACGTCGCTCACACCCGGGTGGGCCATGAACAGCCTGGCGAACTGGCCGGAGAACTGACCGGCACCTACGATGCCGAGGGAGAACGTCATGGGTGATGTGCCCTTCACTGGTCGAGGATCAGGTTGATCTGGTCGTTGGTCTCGTCGAGACTGCTCGCCGGTTTCCCGCCGCCGTAGACGTCCTGCATGGCGGGGCGCATGAGGGCCTGCACGTCCGCGGCGTAGTTGGTGACGGGGTAGGAGAAGGTCCGGAAGCCCTTCCTGTCGCCGACCGGCCGGGTGAAGGCCGTCACGTCGATGCCCTTCTTCGCGTAGGCCGCGACGGCCGCCTCGGTGCCGTCGGGCGTGGCCGGGAAGACGATGCCGTAGCCGCCCACGGTCCGCTGGCACTCCTCGGACGCCAGGTACTTCACCCATTTCAGGGCGCCGGGCTTGTTGCGGGCGTCCTTGGTGACGGAATCCGCGAGACCGTTCATCATCGTGGCCCGCTTGCCGGTCGGGCCGGCGGGAGTGACGGCGGTGGCGAAGTCCACGCCCTCGAAACCGGCGTACGTCGAGAGCATCCACGCTCCGTCGAAGGCGGCGGCCGCCCGGCCCGCGGCCACCTGGGCGTTGGCCTGGTTGGACACCGAGTAGTCGGTGAAGGGGGCCATGTAGCCCTTGTCGGCCAGCCCGAAGTACCACTCGACGACCGACTGGAACGTGTCGTCGTCGTACCGGTACTGGGTGCCCCACCGCTCCTTGTCGGTGTAGCTCCAGCCGGCGGACGCGGCGAGGTTGCTCCAGGTGGTCTGGCCGTCACCGTCACCGCCGCCGTTGGTGGCCAGGCCGTAGACCCTGACGTTGTCCTTGTCGAAGCCGGGCTGGTCGCCCCGCCGGCCCTTCTCGTCCACGGTCAGGTGCGCGATCGCCTTCTCGAAGGTGCCGCCGTCCTCCGGGTTCCAGGCGAGGCCGTTCAGCTCCTCGGCGCTCAGCCCGGCGTCCTGCGCCATCTTCTCGTTGTAGAAGAGCGCGACGGTGTCCCAGTCCTTCGGGGTGCCGTAGCGGTGGCCGTCCTCGCCCAGCCAGCCGGCGGCCAGACCGGGCTGGTAGGCGGCGTCCTCGATGCCCAGGTCGTCGAGCGGCTCCAGCACCTCCAGGTCGGCGAACTGGCCGAACTTCTGGATGTGGTCGGTGAACACGTCGGGCTGGGTGCCCGCGATGAAACTCGCGGTGAGCTTGGTCCAGTAGTCGTCCCAGCCCATCTGGGAGATCTTCACGTCCAGGCCGGGGTTCCGCTTCTCGAAGCCCTTCGCGCACGCCTGGTACGCGGGCAGCTGGTTGGTGTCCCAGAGCCAGTACGTCACCGTGTCCGCGGACGATCCGGCGCCGCCGCCCTGGGCGCAGCCGCTCACCAGGGACAGCGCCAGCGCCCCGGTCAGAGCGGCCACCGTACGAAATCGCATGTCCGTCCCCTCACTTGATGCCGGTGAAGCTGATGGTGCTGACGATGCGGCGCGCGAAGACACCGAAGAGCAGCAGCATCGGCAGTGCCGCGATGAGAGTGGCCGCCATCAGGCCGGACCAGTCGGTGCCGGTCGTCGGGGTCTGCGCGCGGAAGACGGCCAGCGCCACGGTGAGTACGCGAGAGCTGTCGCTGTAGGAGACCATCAGCGGCCAGAAGTAGTCGTTCCAGGAGGTGATGTACGTGAGTACGGCCAGCGTCAGGACGGGCGTCGCCGACATCGGCAGCAGCACCCGGAAGAAGACCCGCACCTTTCCGGCCCCGTCCAGCAGGGCCGCTTCCTCCACCTCCAGGGGGATGTTCATGAAGAACTGCCGCAGGAAGAACACCGCGAACGGGGTCATGAACATCGTCGGCAGGGCGATGCCCAGCAGGGAGTCCACCAGCCCGAGCTCCTTGATGAGGACGAAGTTCGGCAGCAGGGTGAAGATGGCCGGCACCATCAGCCCGGCCAGGAACAGGGCGAACACGGTGTCCCGGCCCCGCCAGCGCAGCCGGGCGAAGGCGTACGCGGCCATGGCGGAGAAGAGGATCTGGCAGAAGGTGATCAGGGTGGAGACGAACACCGAATTGAGCAGGTACCGCCAGAACCGGAGCCCGCTGCCCGCGCCGCCCTGCGCGATCGCCTCCTCGGCGGACTGCAGGCCGAGCGCCCGCTCGAAGCCACTGGTGGTCGGGTCGACCGGCAGCGGGTGCGCCGGGTGGCCGGCCAGCCCGGTGTTGGTGGACAGCGCGGTGCGCAGGATCCAGTAGAAGGGCAGCAGGGTGATGAGCACGATCGCGGCCATCACCGCCCAGGCCACGATCCGCCCCGGGGAGAGCCGCCGGCGCCTGCCGCGCCGTGCCGTCGTCGTGCCGGCCACGGGGAGTGGACCGGCCGTGCCGGCCGTGGAGGTCGTGTCGGACATCTCGTTCTCCTCTCCGTCAGCCGAGGTCGGTCCGGCCGGCCCGGGTGAGCCGGTACTGGACGAAGGTGATGGCGCTCAGCACGACCAGCAGGGCGACCGACATCGCCGAGGCGTACCCGAACTGGAAGCGGCCGAAGGCGGCGCCGTAGATGTAGAACTGGAGCACGTTGGTGGCGTTCGCCGGTCCGCCCGCGGTGGTCACGGCGACCGTGTCGAAGACCTGGAACGAGCCGATCACCGTCATGATGAGGACGACCGCGAGGACCGGCCGCAGCAGCGGCATCGTGATCCGCCAGAACGTCCGCCACTCGCTCGCGCCGTCCACCTCGGCGGCCTCGTACATGTCGCCCGGGATGGCCTGGAGCCCCGCGAACAGCAGCAGCGCGGTGTAGCCGACGTGCCGCCACACGTTGATCAGCGCGATGGTCGGGACCGCCCAGGTCTCGTCGGCGAGGAACGGGATGCGGTCGAGGCCCAGCCCGGCGACGATCTCGTTGCCGATGCCGAGCTGGGTGTCCAGCATCCACAGCCAGACGATGCCGGCCACGACGTTGGACATCAGGTACGGCGTGAGCACGATCCCGCGCAGCAGTGACGACCGGGTCAGCCGCTGGAGGAGCACGGCGACGGCCAAGGCCGAGACCGTCTGCACGCCGATGTTGATGACCACGTAGACGACCGTGACCCGCAGCGACTCCCAGAAGATGGGGTCGTTGACCATCCGCACGTAGTTGTCCAGGCCCACCCAACGGGCCGGGGTCAGGAGGTTGAAGCGGGTGAAGCTCAGGTAGATCCCGCGCAGCGTCGGCCAGAGCAGGAAGACCACGAAACCCAGGAACGCCGGGGCGACGAACACCGCGGCGAGACGTCCGTCCCCCCGCTTCCCGGCTGGGCTGCTGGAGGCGACGGTCATCGGCGGACTCCCTCGCATGCGGCGGCTCGGTCCATTTACTTTTGGACCGGAATAATGAACGCGTCAAGGGTTCGCGCGAACATCGTTTCCGAAGGTAAAGTTGCCTAGTATCGCTTTCTTGTTTCCGGTCCGGAAGAAAGTGGGGCTCGATCGCATGCCCACAAGTGCCGAGAGCTGGCTTCCGTTGAGCCCAGGAGAACGCTCCGTGGCGATCGAGGTACTCGTACACGGACCGCTGTCCCGTACCGAGATCGCCCGGCGGCTCGGCCTCTCGCCGGGCAGTCTCACCCGGCTGACCAAGCCGCTCATCGAGTCGCGGCTGCTGGTCGAGGTCCCCGAGGCGGGCGCGCCGGCCGGAGTGCGCCTGGGTCGACCGTCACAGCCGCTCGACGTGGTCACCGACTCCCGGTACTTCCTCGGCTTCAAGATCACCGGTGACATGGTGTACGGCGTCGTCACCACCCTCAGGAGCGAGATCGTCGCCCGTCACGACCGCGCGCTCACCACGCACGACCCCGATGAGGTCGCCGACGTCCTGGCCGCGATGACCGGGGAACTCTCCCGCGGCCGCCCCCGGATCGCCGGCATCGGCATCGGCGTCGGCGGGCTCGTCGAGGGCCGGGCCGTGGTCGTCGAGTCCCCCTTCCTGGGGTGGCGGGGAGTCCGGCTGGCCGGACTCGTCGAGGAGCGCACCGGACTGCCGGTCGTCGTGGAGAACGACACCGCCGCCTTCGTGGAGGCCGAGACCTGGTTCGGGGCGGGGCGCGGCCTGGACCGGTTCGTCGTCCTCACCATCGGCGCCGGCGTCGGGTACGGGCTCGTGCTCGGCGGCAAGCGGGTGCCGTACCCGGGGGACGAGGACCGCGGCTTCGGCCGCCACTGGATCCTCGACCCGTACGGTCCGCTCACCCCCGACGGCCGGCGCGGCAGCGCCGTGTCGCTGCTGACCATCCCCAGCATCCGCTACCAGGTCCGGGCCGCCACCGGCCGCGACCTGGACTACGAGGAGATCCTCGCGTCCGCCGCCGCCGGGGAGCCCATGCCCGCCCGGGTCGTCGAGGAGGCCGGACGGGCCCTGGGCACCCTGGTGGCGCAGATCGCCAACTTCGTGATGCCGCAGAAGATCCTTCTCGCGGGGGAGGGGGTGGGCCTGATGGACGTGGCCGGGAAGGTGGTGGAGAACACCATCCGCGACAACCGGCACCCGCGGGCCGCGCCGGTCGGCCTGGAGACCAGGGTGTCCGACTTCCACGACTGGGCGCGCGGTGCCGCGGTGTTGGCGATCCAGGTGCTCGTACTGGGAGCGGCGCGGATGTGAAGAGGCGGACCGTGTGCGCCAGAACACAGATGGCGTGAACGAACTCGCTGGTAGGCCTTGACAGATGAGAAGATCGACGTGATCAGCAACACGGTCCGTTATGTCCGGTTGGCCTGCCATTGCTCACATCGTCTTCACGCCGGGCGCCGTATGCTTCACAGCATGTCCACCACTGTTGAACCCTCCTCCGAGCGATCGGCTGCCGAGGTCAACGAGGAGATCCGGGCCCTGTGGCTCCGGTCGGGCGGGACACTGAGCGTCGAGCAACGCGCGGAGTACCAGAGGCTCGTCATGGAGTGGGCCACCGCGCCCCCGGAGCCTGTGAAGGCCGCCTGACCGGGACCTGAGGCTCCTCGGCGCATCGGAGCCCCGGTCCCCGGGCACCCACACCGGATGGGTGCCCTCCTCGCACTGGCCTCGGCCGTCTGCTATGGCGTCGTCGACTTCACCGGCGGCCTCCTGTCCCGGCGCGTCCACTTCGCCGCCGTCACCTTCCTCGGCCAGGTCGGCGGGCTCGCGCTCGCCTGCGTCGCCGCCCTCCTCGTGACCGCACCCGGCGTCCGCCCCCCGGACCTGCTGTGGGGCGCCCTGTCCGGCGTGGGCAGCGGCGTCGCCATGCACTTCCTCAACCGGGGCCTGAGCCGCGGCGCGATGAGCGTGGTGGTGCCCGTGAGCGCCGTCACAGGTGTCGCGCTCTCCGTCCTGTGCGGCGTACTCGTCCTCGGAGACCGCCCCGGTGTCGTCGCCTGGGCGGGGATCGCCGTCACCGTGCCCGCGCTCTGGCTCGTCTCCGGCGGCGGCACCGGACCGGGCCACGCCGTCACCGACGGACTGCTCGCCAGCGCGGGCGTCGCCGTCCAGTACCTCGCCCTCGGACAGGCCGGCCCCGACAGCGGCCTGTGGCCCGTGGCGGCCGGCCGCGTCGCCGCCGTACTCCTGTTGCTGCCCGCCGCCGTACGGCACACCGGGCGCCTGCGGCTGCCGCCGCGCCGGGCCGCCGAGGCACTGCTGATCGGCGCCGGTGCCGCCCTCGGCCTGGTCCTGTACCTCCTGGCCGCCCAGCGGCAACTGCTGTCGGTCGCCGTGGTCCTCGCCTCCCTCTACCCGGCACTGCCCGTGATCCTGGGCGTCGCCCTCCTCCACGAACGGGTCGGCCGCAGACAGGCCGTGGGCCTGATCGGCGCGGCGGCGGCCACGGTGCTGCTGACACTGGGCTGAAGCCCGGTGGGCTTCGCGGAGAGCCGGGCCGCTGTCCCGACGCCCCCCGCCGCCCCGGACGGACAGCTCACCCCCACGTCGTCGAGTAGTGCCGCCGGTAGGCCTTGCGGTCCTGCTCCGCGCGGATCCACCGGGTGGCCACCAGCGCGATCAGGCTGCCCGCGACGACGAGCATGCCGGGGCCGACGTTCCGGCGGTCGGTGAGCCGGGAGAGCAGGGTCGAGCCGTTGACGTCCGGCACCGGCGCCACGGCCCCCGGTGCCGCGGCGCCCGGCGCGGTTCCACCGCCGCCGGTGGCGGCCGGCGACGAGGGCGCGGCCCCCGGCCCGGCCCCCTCCCGCGGGGAAACGATCAGCCGTACGCCGAGCGACTCCATGGCCTCCGGCAGCGGCTGGAAGAACGTCGTACCCCCCTTGTCGCAGTCGCCGCTGCCGCCCGACGTCACGCCGAGGGCGATGCCCTCGGCGAACATCGGGCCCCCGCTGTCCCCCGGTTCGGCGCACACGTCGGTCTCGATGAGGCCGGTGACCGTGCCCTCCGGATAGTTCACCGTCGCGTCGAGCGCCGTCACCCGCCCGTCGCGCAGCCCGGTGGTGCTGCCGCTGCGGAACACCCGCTGCCCTACGGCCGGTTCACCGACACCGGTGATCCGCACCCCCTTGCCGTCACCGACCGCCACCACGTCGGCGCCGTCGCCCGCCTTCCCGTCGGCGTATTCCACCAGGGAGAAGTCGTCCCCGGGGAAACTCCCGGCGACCGTCCTGCCGACCTGCCGGTCACCCCCGTCGTCGCCGAACCAGACGGACCCCGTCGGCCCGCAGTGGCCGGCGGTGAGGACGAAGTCGCTCCTGCCGTCGGTCACGTTGAAGCCCGCCGAGCAGCGCCCCGCCGTGGACAGGATCGGCTCCGCCCCGTTCAGGCGAGTCGTGAACGTGCCGTCGGTGCGCTCCATGCGGACGAACTCGCCGATGTCCCGCGCGACACCCGTCAGCCGGGACCAGTCGGATCCGGAGACGGTGCTGTCACCCCGTACCACCACCTCGTTCGACCGGTAGTCGAGCGCCCACGCCGTACCGGGTACCCGGGGCGCCGAACGCAGCGCCCGGGCCGCCGACTTCAGCGCGGACATGCTGTGCCGCACGACCTTCGCCTCGGCGCCGGCCCGCCGCACCCGCTCGGCCGTGCGCTCGTCGGTGACCGCGACGACCGGCCGCCCGTCGGAGCCGACCCAGTGGCCCGCCGTACGGGAGGTGCCCAGCCGCGACACGAGACCGGCGCCGGTGCCGGCCGTGGTCCGCACCGACGTGTGCGGCGCGGCGGACACGTCGGAGGGTTCGCCCGCCACGGCCCGGGTGACCATCGTCGCCCCGACCAGGAGTCCGCCGACGGCCGCCAGCCGTGCCGTTCGCCGGACGATGCGTCGTCGTGCGTGCCTCATGCGTGCGCTCCCGAACCCGGACGCGCGGTGTCGTCACCGCGGGGGCCTTCGGACGTCGAACGCCCTCCTCCCATACGGGGACGGGCACGCCCGTGTTCACCGGGCCGGCGACCCGGTCGCGGACGCGGCGGACGGGCGCGTCGCCGCGTCCGCCCAGAAGGCCCCGCCGGCGCCGTCCACACCCCGCCGCCCCGTTTCCCGGACGCACCACGGCCCCCTATCTTGTGGCCCATGACCAGCATCCCGCAGGATCAGCCCGGCGACCCCAACCCCTTGCAGGCGCTCACCCTGGACCGGCTGCGCCGTCGTACGAGCATGAAGTGGCGCACCCACCCCGCGGACGTACTGCCGCTGTGGGTGGCCGAGATGGACGTGCCGCTCGCGGAACCCGTGGTGCGCGCCGTCACCGACGCCATGGAGCTCGGTGACACCGGCTACCCCGTCGGCACCGCCTACGCCGAGGCACTGGCCGCCTTCGCCGGCAAGCGGTGGGGCTGGGACGACCTCGCCGTGGAACGCACCGCGATCGTCCCCGACGTGATGCTGGGCGTCGTCGAGATGCTCAAACTGGTCACCGGGCCCGGCGACCCGGTGATCGTGAACCCGCCGGTGTACCCGCCGTTCTACCAGTTCGTCACCCACCTGGACCGGCGCGTCGTCGAGGCGCCGCTCGGCGCGGACCTGCGGATCGCCCCCGATGCGCTGGAGGACGCGTTCCGGCGGGCCGTCGCGGACGGCGGGCGGGCCGCCTACCTGCTGTGCAGCCCGCACAACCCGACCGGCACCGTGCACACCGCCGACGAGCTGTCCGCCGTGGCCGTCCTCGCCGAGCGGTACGGCGTCCGGGTCGTCGCCGACGAGATCCACGCGCCGGTGGTCGGCTCGGGCGCGCGGTTCGTGCCGTACCTGAGCGTGCCCGGCGCCGAGCGCGGCCTCGCGCTGATGTCGGCGTCCAAGGGCTGGAACCTGGCCGGGCTCAAGGCGGCGCTCGCCCTCGCCGGACCGGGTGCCGCCGCCGACCTGGCGCTGATGCCCGAGGAGGTCGGCCACGGACCGAGCCACGTCGGCGTACTCGCCCACACCGCGGCCCTGCGCGACGGCATCGCATGGCTGG
This sequence comes from Streptomyces sp. NPDC017890, assembly GCF_044328675.1. NCBI lineage: Bacteria > Bacillati > Actinomycetota > Actinomycetes > Kitasatosporales > Streptomycetaceae > Streptomyces > Streptomyces sp. NPDC017890. Next base: position 47,142 of record NZ_JBIRHU010000024.1, on the reverse strand, counting down.
ACGCCGTGCTGGCCGGGATCGACGAGAACCGGCGGCTGCTCACCGGCCTGCTGGCCGAGCACCTCCCCGGGGTCGTCCACCGTCCGGGCGAGGCGACCTACCTGGCCTGGCTCGACTGCCGCGCGCTGGGCCTCGGCGACGACCCGGCGGACGTCTTCCTCCACCGCGGCCGGGTGGCCCTCAGCTCCGGCATTCCCTTCGGTACCGGCGGGGCGGGACACGTACGGCTCAACCTGGCGGCCTCGCCCGAGGTGATCACGGAGGCGGTGCGGAGGATGGCGGCGGCTCTGACGTGAAGGGAGGGCGCGCGGCCCCGGCCGGCAAGGGCGCGCCTAGACTTCCGGACCATGGACGACGCGTCACTGGCCCGGCTGGGCTCCGGCAAGTACCTGCTGGTCACCACGTACCGGAAGAACGGCACCCCGATCGCCACACCGGTGTGGGTCGTACGGGACGGCGACTCGCTCGGCGTCTGGACCGCCGCCGGCTCCGGGAAGGTCAAGCGTGTCCGCAACCGCGCCGACGTCCTGGTCGGCCCCTGCGACCTGCGCGGCAACCCGACCGGCGACCAGGTCCCGGCGACCGCGGAGATCTGCGACCCGGCCACCACCGGCCGCTACCGCCGGCTGATCGCCCGCAAGTACGGCATCGTCGGCCGGCTCACCCTGTTCGGCAGCCGGCTGCGCCGGGGAGTGGACGGCACCCTGGGTATCCGGATCACGCTCACGTCCTGAACGGCCGCTTCGCGCGGAAGCCGACGGCCTCCCCCCTCGGGGCAACTGACCGGCGCTCAGGTCCAGGCCCGGTACGGTTCGTCGACCAGCTGGAAGACGGGCTGGCCCCGTACCGGGTCCTTGGCCGTGGACAGCCGCACCCGGTCCCCGCTGTGGATGCCGATGAGCGGCCCCATGACCCTGCCGCGCAGCACGAACCCCTCGGCCATCTCGATCAGGGACACGTTGCGTGCGGCGGGGGTGTTGCGGTGCACCACCGTGGCGTGGCGCACCGTGCCCGTGCCGTCGCTGCGTTCCGTCCGAAGGTCGCTGCCGCGACAGACCGGGCACAGCACCCGGTGGTACATGGCCGTGCCGCACCAGGTGCAGCGCTGGAAGAAGACGGCCTCGGTGTCCGGGGCATCAGGGGCCTTCGAGGCGCTGGGGGCCTTGGGGTCGAGCACGCCCGTCGCGGAGCCGGCTGCCTGCCGAGCGACGTTTCCTGAGTGGTGGTACACGCTGGTCAACTCCCTGCACTCGGGCCGGAATCCCGCGTGCGCGGTCGCCGGGCACGCGTGTGCGCGGCGCGCCGTGCCACCGTGCACGCCCCACAGCGTATGGCACTGAGTGCCACCCGTAAAGGCACTCGGTACCCTCAATTCGGCGTCTGTGGTTCGGTGCCGGCTGCCGCGGCAGCCGGCCGTCAGTCGCGGGCGAGGGCGGTCTCGACCTCCCGCACCACCTGCCACAGGGGCGTCCCACGCCGCGAGACCACGACCACCACGTCCTCGGCCGTACCGGCCCGCGGCGGATCGGGAAGGCCGCCGAACGTGGACTGCGCGTACGCCAGCGCATGGTCCACCGCGGCGCCCGCGTCGTCCCGCCCCTCGGAACGCAGCCAGGACCGCAGGGCGTTGTTGTGCGCCGCGACCACGGCGGCCGCGATCACGTCGGCGCGCAGGAGCCCGTCCCGCCGCCCGCCCAGGCGCCCGCGCAGATACTCGGCGAGGGCGCGTTCGTAGCGCCACACCACCGACAGCTCGTACGCGCGCAGCCCGGGGACCTTTTTGGTGAGGTGGTAACGCTGCACCGAGAAGGCCGTGTTCTCGGCGTACATGCGCAGCACGAGCCTGGCCGCGTCGCAGACCCGTCGCACGGGGTCGGCGTCCCCCGGTGAAGCCGCCAGGAAGGCCGTCATGTCGGCCAGGCACCGCTCGTGGTCGGGGAAGACCACGTCCTCCTTGGAAGGGAAGTAGCGGAAGAACGACCGCCGTCCGACACCGGCGAGCGCGACGATGTCGTCCACGGTCGTCTGCTCGTAGCCCCGCTCCAGGAACAGCCGGAACGCGGCCGCGACCAGCGCCTCCCGCATCGGCGGCCGGGCACCCGCCGCATCCGTCCCGTCCCCGCCACGGGGCGCCGCACTGCTGGAGCTCATGCAGGGGAACGTAGCAGCTCATCGGCGCCTGTGACACTCAGTGCAGGGTACGGAGGGAACTGAGTGCCCCTGCCGCCTGGCCGTACCGGTCGCATACGATCGCTTCCGGTCAGCACCGAGGAGTCCCGCATGGCATCCGCCCGTCCCCGCATCCTGTACGTCACCGACCTGGCCTACGAGGCGCGCGGGCGGCGCTACTGCGACGAGGACATCTTCCTGACCTCCCGCCTGCGCGCGGACTTCGACCTGGCCCTGTGCCACCCCGTGGACGCCGCCGCGCTGATGGACGACTTCGACGCCGTCGTCGTACGCAACAGCGGTCCCGTGCTGGGCCATCAGGCCGCCTACGACGCCTTCCGCGAGCGCGCGGCCGAGCGCGGCGCCCGCGTCTACAACCAGCTCACGGGCCGGGCGGACATGGCCGGCAAGCAGTACCTCCTCGACCTGACCGAGGCCGGCTACCCGGTCATCCCCACGGTCGACCGGCCGGAGCACGTGCACCGGCTGCCCCCGGCGGACGAGTACGTGGTCAAGCCCAGGCTCGGCGCGGACTCGGCGGGCCTGCGGTTCGTGCCCGCGGACCGCCTGCGGGAAACCGTGCTCGACGACGCCGGGGACGTCCTCTTCCAGCCGCGTGTCGACTTCGCCTACGAGGTCTCCTTCTACTTCGTCGACCACGGCTTCCAGTACGCCCTGTACGCGCCGCACCCCGACCGGCGCTGGCGGCTGGAGCCGTACGACGCCACCCCGGAAGACCTCGCGTTCGCGCGGCGGTTCATCGAGTGGAACGGCATCGACCACGGCGTCCAGCGCGTCGACGCCTGCCGCGCGCCCGGCGGTGAGCTGCTCCTGGTCGAGCTGGAGGACCTCAACCCGTACCTGTCGCTGGACGCCCTCGACGAGGCGGGCCGGAACTCCTTCGTCACCGCTCTGCGGACGGCCCTGCGACGGCTGCTCGCGGCATGACCCCGCCCGGAGGGCGGGCCTAGCATGGACGGCATGGACGTGTTTCTCGACCGGCTCGACCCGGACATGTGCGTGGTGACGGCCGCGGCGGACGGGGAACGGGCGGGCTGCCTGGTCGGCTTCTCCTCGCAGTGCTCCCTCGACCCCGTGCGGTTCGTCGTGTGGCTCTCCGAGGTCAACCGGACCTTCCGGGTGGCGCGGGCCGCCGACGTCCTGGCCGTCCACCTGCTCGCCCGCGACCAGCGGGGGACCGCCGAGGTCTTCGGCGGGCAGACCGGTGACCGGGTCGACAAGTTCCGGCAGGTCCGCTGGCGCGAGGGGTACGGCGGGGCGGTCGTCCTGGAGGACGCCGAGGCGTGGTTCGTCGGCCGCGTCGTGGAGCGGACCGTCGGGGGCGACCACGTCGGCCACGTTCTCGAACCGGTCGAGTGGGGCGGGCGCGAGACGTCCGGCGGATCGCTGCTGCGGCTCGCCGAAGCCCACACCATCCACCCCGGACATCCGGTGGACTGACCCGCCCTCACAGCGACTCGGCCACGCCGTCTTGGCACCCGTGTGCCGAGGACGCGGAGAACTCCCGGTAGCGCGGGCAGGTTCAGCGTCCCGTGGCGCCCCGCTCGACCAGCGCCTCGGTGACCGCCCGCACGCTGCGCGCGATGTGCTGCAACTGCAGAACCTCCGCCGCGTACAGCTTGACGGTGTGCTCGATGACCGACTCCGGCAGGCCGAGCCGGGGCAGATCCGCCCGGGCGGTCTGCAGTGCGGTGCGGGCCACCCGGATCTCGTGCTGGACCTGGATCTGCGCATGGCGGGCGAGCAGCACCGGGTGGCGGATCAGCGCCGGGTAGCCGGCGTAGCGGGCGGGCACCAGTTCGCGCAGCCACTTGGCCGCCGAGCGCTCCCAGTCGTAGCTGCCGGGAGCCTTGACCTGGCAGGGCCAGTCGGGGCTGATGCGTGTGGTCGTCAGGGGCATGATCATCGCCTCCGGGTGTGCGGCGTCGACGGGGTGGGGCGACGGACGGGGCGGTCCCGGCCCAGGCCGGCCGGGACTGCCAGGGCGCTCGCGCGGGCGATGCCCGAGGGGGCGACCCCGGTGCGCCGGGCGGGCAGGAGTCGGTGGCCGGGGGCGTGTTCGCGCAGGTGTGGACGCGCTCCAGGGCGGCCGGGTCGCGGTCCGTGAGCAGTATTTATATATGCCATCCGCTTTGCAAGGCGTATGAAAACATTCATGCCTGCTTTGCGGGGGATGGTTCCCCTCTGCACCGGCCGATCGCCCCGCCCGCCCCCGGGAGCGGCGCCCGGCTCAGTCCCGGAGGAAGAACTGGTGCTGGTCGGCGACCTGCTCGTACTCCTCCAGCCGGGCCTGTGTCCGCTCCGGATCGGCGTCGGTCATCGCCTGGAGCAGAGCCGCGCACATCACGCCGGGCGCCGCGTAGGAGTCGAAGACCAGCCGCGACCCCGTGCCGGTCGCGAAGGTGACGTCGGCCTCGTCCACGACGGGGCCGAGCGCCAGGTCGGTGATCAGCGCCACCTTCAGTCCGGCACCGCGTGCCACCCGGACGGCGCTCAGGGTCTCGTGGGCATGCCGGGGCATGGAGAAGGCCAGTACCCAGGTGCCGCCCGCCTCCCGGGACTGGAGCAGGGCGTCGTAGGCGACGGTGCCGCCCCGGGTCACCAGGCGCACGTCGGGGTGGATGCGGCGGGCGGCGTAGGCGAAGTACTCGGCCAGCGAGACGGAGATGCGCAGCCCGAGGACGGTCAGCGGCGCGGAGGCGGCCAGCTTCCGTCCGATGTCGATCACACGGTCGGTGTCGGCGAAGTCGTGCCGCAGGTTCTCCAGGTTCTCGATCTCGGCGTCGACGGCCGCCTGGAGTTCGTTGCCCCGGTTCTCCTCGACCGGAGCGCCGCCGCGGGTGCCCAGCGCGATCGACTGGAGCCGCTCCCGCAGTGCCGGGTAACCGCTGAAGCCGACCGCCGAGGCGAACCGTGTCACCGACGGCTGGCTCACGCCCACCCGGTCGGCCAGGTCGGTGATCGACAGGAACGCCGCCTCGGTGAGGTGCTCGATGAGGTACTGCGCGATGCGCCGCTGACCCGGGGAGAGGCGGGGCCGGTCGAACAGCGTCCTGAGCCGGGACATGGGGGAGGCCTCGGTTCCCGCGCCCACCCGTCCCGAGGTGATCGCCGATGCCTGTGCGCGTGCCTGCTGCGGCGATGGCACGGGTGCGCCTCCTTTGTCTCCCACGGAGGTCAACATAGCTCACCCCCCATCTCCGGCCGGGCGGCGTCACAGGCCGTCCCGGGGCCTGTGCGGGCCGGAGCGAGGCCCGCACGAATCCGGCATCGCGTGCCCCGCACGGACCCGGCAACGCGCCCGCCCGGCATCGCGTCCGTGGGGGATAGCACCGCGCTGTCCGGGAACCCGCCGTCACGGAAGCAGAAGCACCCACAGCACGGACGAGGAGCCGCAGCCATGACCGTCCCGGAAGAGAACCGGCCGAAGACCAAAACCACCGACGACGTACTCGAACAGCGCGACGAGGACGCGCCCCGCCCGCCCGGGGGCACCGGCCGGACCATGCGCGAGGCCCTGGAGGAGGCGCACGTCCGCCCCGACGACTACGACGAGGAATGACCGCGCCGCGACCGAGCCACGACCGTGCCACACCGTCGGCCGAGCCACATCGAGTCGACCGGCCCCGAAACCCCCGGCAGGTGACACCGTATGGGCGCCATCAGCGCGCTGGAGAAAACCCTGGAAAACGGTTGGGAAGCGCTCTGGGCGCGGGTCTTCGGCAGGGACTCCGTCGAACTCCTCGACGCCCTTCGCGCCGAATGCGACGACAACGCCGTGGTCTCGCCCGCGGGCCGGGTCATGGTCCCCAACGCCTACGACGTCGTGTTCGCCGATGACGTCCACGATGAACTGGCGCCCCGCGACGGCCGGGTGGGCCAGGTGCTCACCGACTGTCTGGTCCGGCACGCCGAACGGCACGGATACGAGTGGGCAGGCCCGCCGGCCGTGCACATCGCCAGGTCCGACGACGTGCCGAACGGCCGCTATCGCGTGGCGAGCAGCGTGATGCCGCACGTCAGCGCCGACGGCTTCCCGCACGCGCAGCCCCGGCCGGGCCTCACCGGCGGTGGCTCAACCGAGTGACCGGAAAGCCGGCATCGCCCCCTCCCGCACCACGAGGTCCGCGCGGTCCCGGGTCGCGGCGACCAGGCCGGCGTTGCGCTGGTCGGTGCCGAGCGCCCAGGCGACCGCGTCCTCGTGGGACTTGCCGAACCGCTGGTGCCGTGCCACCAGCCTGCGGACCCGTTCCGTCTCCGCAGGCTCACAGAACCACACCTCGTCGAGCCGGGCGCGCACCCGCGTCCACGCCCCGGTCTCCAGCAGCAGGTAGTTGCCCTCCGTCACGACCAGCCGAGCGGACGGAGGTACCGGCACCGCTTGGGCGAGCGGCTGCTCCAGTACCCGCTCGAAACCGGGCGCGTACACGGTGTCGCCGTCCCCCTCCTCGCGCAGCCGGAGCAGCAGCGCCGCGTACCCGGCCGCGTCGAAGGTGTCGGGCGCGCCCTTGCGCTCCCGGCGGCCGAGCCGGTCCAGTTCGGCGTCGGCGAGGTGGAAGCCGTCCATGGGGACGTGCGCGACCCACGGCTCGCCGGCCTTGTTCAGCTCCCGCACCAGGTGCTCGGCGAGCGTCGACTTCCCGGCACCGGGGCTGCCGGCGATGCCGAGGATCGCGCGACGCCCGCCCGTCGGCAGGGAGCGGGCACGGGCGAGGAGGTCGTCGAAAGTCAGCGGCACACCGCCGAGTGTGTCACCTGATCGGACCCGGACCCGAGGGGGCTGACCGGTCCTGGCCCCGAGGGGGCTGACCGGTCCTGGCCCTGAGGGGGGCTGACCGGTCCTGGCCCCGAGGGGGACTGACCGGTCCGAGCCCTGAGGGGGCTGATCCGTCCCGGCCCCGAGGGGGCCTGATCGGACGCGCCCCCGAGGGGAACCGATCGGATCCGCCCCGGCGGGGAACTGTGTCGGGTATGACGACGCAGCTGGGACTTCCCGACTCCATCCGGGCCTGCCTCTTCGACCTCGACGGGGTCGTCACCAAAACGGCGGTGGTGCACGCCGCCGCATGGAAGGAGACGTTCGACGCCTTCCTGCGCGAGCGGGACGGCGCGGACTTCCGCCCCTTCACCGGCTCCGACTACGACGAGTACGTCGACGGCCGCCCCCGCGCCGACGGCGTGCGCTCCTTCCTCACCTCCCGCGGCATCGAGCTGCCCGAGGGCGGGCCCGACGACCCGGCCGACGCGCGGACCGTCAACGGCCTCGGCAACCGCAAGAACGAACTGCTCCTCGCGAAGATCCGCACCGACGGGGTGGAACCGTACGAGGGCACGCTCCGCTACATCGACGCGGTCCGCGCCGCCGGCCTCGCCACCGCGATCGTCTCCTCCAGCGCCAACACCCGCGACGTGCTGCACTCCATCGACGCCGAGCGCCTGTTCGACGTACGGATCGACGGCGTGGTGGCCCGGAACCGGAAACTGCCGGGCAAACCACGCCCCGACACCTTCCTGGCCGCCGCCCGCGACCTCGGCGTAGAACCGTCCCGCGCCGCCGTCTTCGAGGACGCGCTCGCCGGCATGGACGCGGGACGCTCCGGGCACTTCGGTTACGTGGTCGGCGTCGACCGCGTCGGCCAGACCGACGCCCTCTACGCCCACGGCGCCGACCGCGTCGTCAAGGACCTCGCCGAACTGGGAGGCCAGGCGTGATCACCAACCGGACGTACGCCGTCGAACCCTGGTCCGTGCGCGAGACCGCCCTCAACCTCGACCTCCTCGCCCAGAGCGAGTCCGTCTTCGCCCTGTCCAACGGGCACATCGGCTGGCGCGGCAACCTCGACGAGGGCGAACCGCACGGCCTGCCCGGCAGCTACCTCAACGGCGTCTACGAACTGCACCCGCTGCCCTATGCCGAAGCGGGCTACGGCTACCCCGAGTCCGGCCAGACCGTCATCAACGTCACCAACGGCAAGCTGCTGCGGCTGCTCGTCGACGACGAGCCCTTCGACCTGCGCTACGGCCGGCTCGGCAAGCACGAACGGACCCTGGACCTGCGGCGCGGGGTACTGGAGCGGACCTGCGAGTGGACTTCCCCGGCCGGTACGACCGTCCGGGTGCGCTCCACCCGGCTGGTCTCCCTCACCCAGCGGGCCATCGCCGCCGTGGAGTACGAGGTCGAGCCCGTCGACAGCCGGACCCGGGTGGTCATCCAGTCCGAGCTCGTCGCCAACGAGAGCCTGCCCGACCCCGACGGCGACCCCCGGACGGCCAAGGCGCTGCGGTCCCCGCTGGAGCCCGAGGAGGACCTGGCCGTCGGGTCCCGGCTGCGCCTGGTCCACCGGACGCGGCGCAGTGGTCTCAGGGTCGCCGTGGCCGCCGACCACGTCGTCGACACCTCCGGGCAGATCACCACCAGCAGTGAGAGCAACACGGACGTGGCCCGTCTGACCATCACCTCCGTGCTGGAGCCCGGACAACGCCTGCGGGTGCAGAAGACGGTCGCCCACGGCTGGTCGGGCGCCCGCTCCAGGCCCGCGATGAGCGACCAGGTCGAGGCGGCGCTCGCCGCCGCCGCGCACAGCGGCTGGGACGGCCTGGTGGCCGAGCAGAGCGCCTACCTCGACGACTTCTGGGCGCGGGCGGACGTCGAGGTGCACGGCGACGAGGAGATCCAGCAGGCCGTGCGCTTCGCCCTGTTCCACGTCCTGCAGGCCGGGGCCCGCGCCGAACAGCGGGCCATCCCGGCCAAGGGACTGACCGGCTCCGGGTACGACGGGCACGCGTTCTGGGACACCGAGATGTTCGTGCTGCCCGTGCTGACCTACACCGAGCCCAGGGCCGTCGCCGAGGCGCTGCGCTGGCGCCGGGACACGCTGCCCGCCGCCCGGGACCGCGCCACCCAGCTCGGGCTGCGCGGTGCCGCGTTCCCGTGGCGGACCATCGACGGCTCGGAGGGCTCCGCGTACTGGCCGGCCGGCACGGCCGCCTTCCACGTGGCCGCCGACATCGCGCACGCCGCGGTGCGCTACACGGCGGCGACCGGCGACACCGGCTTCGAACGCGACACGGCCCTGGAACTCCTGGTGGAGACGGCCCGGCTGTGGCGCTCGCTGGGCCACCACGACCACCACGGCGTCTTCCACATCGACGGCGTCACCGGCCCGGACGAGTACAGCGCCATCGCCTACGACAACACGTACACCAACCTCATGGCGCGGTCGAACCTGATCTCCGCGGCCGACGTGTGCGAACGCCACCCGGACGACGCGGCCCGGCTCGGCGTCGACGACGAGGAGAGCGCCGCCTGGCGGGACGCCGCCGAGTCCGTGCACATCCCGTACAACGACGAGATCGGCGTCCACGAACAGCACTCGGGCTTCACCCGCCACCAGCGCTGGGACTTCGCCGGCACCACCGCCGACCAGTACCCGCTGATGCTGCACTTCCCCTACTTCGACCTCTACCGCAAGCAGGTGATCAAACAGTCCGACCTGGTGCTGGCGATGTACACCTGCGGCAGCTGGTTCGACGCCCACTGCGACGAGGACCAGATCGCCCGCAACTTCGCCTACTACGAGCCGCTGACCGTGCGGGACTCCTCCCTGTCCGCGTGCTGCCAGGCCGTCGTCGCCGCCCAGACGGGACATCTGCGCCTGGCCTACGACTACGCCGCCGAGGCCGCCCTGATGGACCTGGCGGACCTGGAGCACAACACCCGCGACGGGCTGCACATCGCCTCACTGGCCGGTACGTGGATGGCGCTGGTCGCCGGGTTCGGCGGCACCCGCCGGGACGGCGACAGCCTCCGGTTCTCACCCCGCCTGCCCGAGAAGTTCAGCCGCCTCGCCTTCCGGCTCCAGTTCCGCGGCCGGTGCCTGCGGGTGGAGATCGGCGCCGACGAGGCGACGTACACCCTGCTGAACGGCTCCCCCCTGACGATCCACCACCACGGGAGCGCGCTGACCGTGGGCGGGGACGGCCCCGTCACCCGCGCCGTCCCGGCACCCGAACGGCGCCCCACCCCCGAACAGCCCCCGCACCGCCGCCCCAACGCCCGCTGACCGGCCCGCCGGACGCGGGTGAGGACGGGGCCGGAACGAGGCGGCTCGAGTGGCCGAGTTCCATCCTGCGTATCCGTGGCGCCCGAGTTAGTTTGACCTTGGTTTCCCGGTTTCCGGGCTCCCGCCACCGGCCGCAGGAGGTGGGACGAGCGGCCCCGCGACGAGCGGGGGTGAGGGGTGCACGATGGCCGACGGCACGAACGCCATGCTCGCCGGCAGACGGCGGGCCGAGGCGACGTCGTCGTCCGGCACCGCCCGGCGCCTCGGCGGCGACGCCCTGCTCGCGGCGGTGGCCGCGGTCTTCACCGTGATCCAACTGGCCTTCGTCCACCCGTGGATGGGGCTCGGCTGGGACGAGATCGTCTACACCAGCCAGGTCACCACACACCACCCCGCCGCCTTCTTCAGCGCACCGCGCTCCCGCGGCGTCTCGCTGCTGGTGGCTCCCGTCGCGTCCTGGTCGTCCTCCACCGAACTGCTGCGCGTCTACCTCGCCGTACTGTCCGGCCTCGGCCTGTACCTCGCCCTGCGGGCCTTCAAGGGCCTGTTCCCGGCCGGCGTACTGGCCACGGCCGGCGCGTTCTTCGCCACCCTGTGGGTGACCCTCTTCTACGGTCCGCAGGCCATGCCCAACTACTGGGTCGCGATCGGAGCCCTGGTCTGCGTGGGCTGCTTCCTGCGCGCCTGGCAGGGGCTGTCCGGCCGGGCCGCGCTGTGGGGCGTGGTTGCCGGGGTCGCGCTGATGACGTGGATGCGGCCCACCGACGCGGTGTGGGTGACCGTCCCCCTGCTGGTCCTCGTCCTCGTCCGCCGCCGCTGGCTGCTGCTGCTCGCCCTCGTGGGCGGCCTCGCGGCCGGGGGAGTGGAGTGGGTGATCGAGGCGTACGGCTGGTACGGCGGCCTCGGGGAGCGGCTGTCGAGGGCCTCCGAGATCCAGGGCGGCCTCGGCTGGAACATCGCCGTCGACGACCAGATGCGCAGCCTCGGCGGACGGGGCCTGTGCCGCCCGTGCACCGGGTCGATGCCGCACCCGGTGGTCACCGCGTGGTGGATCTTCCTCCCGGCCGTCGCCGTTCTCGGCGTCGTCGTCGCGGTCCGGGCCCGGCGTGCCGCCCGCACGCTGGTCCCGTTCGCCTGCGCCGTGACGGCCGCGCTGCCCTACCTGTTCATGATCGGCTACGCGGCGCCCCGCTTCCTGCAGCCCGCCTACGCCCTGCTCGCCGTCCCGGTCGCCGACGCGCTGTGGCACCTGGCCAGGACGGAGCACGGCCGGTGGCGCCCGGTGGCCGCGTCCCTCGTCGCGCTCGCGCTGGCCGTGCATCTGTCGGTGCAGCTCACCGTCCTCGAGGGCACCGTGGACCGCAACGTCGCAAGCCGCGAGGACTGGGCCCGCGTCGCCGACCGGCTGCACCGGCTCGGTGTCCGCCCGCCCTGTCTGATCACCGGACACGAGTCCATTCCGATCGGCTACTACACCGGCTGTTCCTCCGGCGCCACCAGCGGCAACAACGAGAACACCACCGCCGCCGAGATCGTGGACACCGCCCGCCGCATCCCGGTCGCCACCGTCACCGGCCCGGGCGGCGCCCCGCCCGGCTACGCCCGTGACTGGACCGCGCACCGCATCACCGACCTGACAGTCCGCGTCGCACCCCGGGGGTGAGGGTCCCGGGCGGGGAACGGGTTAGAGATCGCGTATCGGGAAACGCGAACCGGGCACCCGACCCAACGAGCCGACGCAGCGCGAGAGGGAGGCAGCGATGGGCACCGACCCGATGGCCGACGACGTCTACCAGCCCACCGGAACCAACGAGGAGCAGGAGGACGCCGCGCCCCTCGACCTCCAGGACGCCGTCGACGAGCGGACCTACGACGACACGCTCGACGAGGGCTACTCCCCGCCGGAGAAGCCCCTCGGCGTGACCAAGCACGGCACCACGGCCGCCGAGCAGCACGACGGCGAGACCCTCGACGAACGGCTGTCCCAGGAGACACCCGACGTGTCCGCACCGGACGGGGACGGCGTGGGCGACGAGCCCGGCGGCGAGGGCGAGCCGGTCGACCCCGAGGCGGGCACCGGCCGATCCGGCCGCCTGGTCGCCCCCGACGAGGGCGTACGCACCGACACGACCAAGGAGACCGTCGCCGACGACGTCGGCATCGACGGCGGAGCGGCGGGCGCCGAGGAGGCCGCCATGCACGTGGTGGAGGACGAGACGGCGCTGCCGGACCGGGAGAACGACCGGTAGGGCCCCGGCCGTACCTGCCTCACGTGTCACGCGGCCCGGGCCGGTGCGCAGCGCACCGGCCCGGGCCGCGTGACGCCCGGCCGCCGGCCGGTCAGGGCAGCAGCTTGTCGAGCGCGGCGGGGCCCTCCTCGGCCAGCTTGCGCCTGGCCCATTCGAGGTTCTTCGGGTTGACGTCCCGGCCGGCGGCGAGGACCACGTCCTCCGGGGACACGTCGGTGCCGTTGCGGATGTGGAGCAGTTCGTCCGGAGTGGCGCGGTCGTCGCCCGCGCGGGCTTCGGACGGCCGGGAGGCATCGGGCTGTGACGTCGTCATGATCAGTGCTCCTCGGATCCGGATCGCTGCTTCGGTGCCGTGCTGTTGTCGGTCCCGGATATCCCGATAACACCATTCAATGCGGAAGCCGCCCGCGCATCCGGAGGCCGACGTGGTTCAGGTCGCCGCCTGACGCACACCACCACGCTCCTACGCCCCCGGGCCTCCCGCACGCCGAACCGGCGGGCGGCCGAGCCGGACCACGCCGGTAGCCCTGCCGGAAAACCGGTGGACGCACTCGCGCGATACCGCATAACGTGTGGCCCACGCCCCGAGACCGACGGAAGGAGGGCAGAGCCGTGCAGTTCACCCCACTCCCGCGCTCCCTCCCTGTTGTCCCGGCGTACTCCGACTGACCGGGAGCGCATCACGCATGACGCATCCCGGAGGAATCCGTGACCGATCTGGTCATCCGCGCGCTCGACGCGAGCGACGCCCATCTCTTCGACACCCTGCCCGACCCGCTGAGCGCCCGTGAGGGCCACCGGCTGACCCGCCACCGCCCCGACTGGCAGCGGGTCGCCCTGCGCGACGGAACCGTCGTCGCCCGCGCCGCCTGGTGGGGCGGCCCCGACGACACCGAACCCGTCAACGTCAACTGGTTCGACGTGGCCGAGGGCGAGGAGGAAGCCGGAGCCGAACTCCTGCGCACCGCGCCCTGGCAGGTCGAACTCGAACTCAACCCTCCCGGCACCTGGCGCGAGGAACCCGCCCTGCGCGCCGCCACCGAGGCCCGCTTCAGCGCCGCACGGGCTGCCGGATACGACCTCCTGGTCGAACGTTTCCTGTACCGGTGGACGCCGGAGTGCGGCCTCCCCGAGCGGCCCGGCCGGCTGGACTTCCGCCCCGAACCGGACGACGCGGTGTTCTTCGACGCGCTGCGCCGCATCCACTCCGTCACCCTGGACGTCCACGCGCTGTCGGACATCGAGCAGGGCGGCCTGGACCAGGCCGCACAGGCGGAGCTCGACTTCTTCCACTGGTGCCCGTCGCCGCGGGAGTGGTGGCAGGTGGCGTACACCCCGCGGGGCGAGCTCGCGGGCATCCACATCCCGGCGCACAACCCGTCCGGTCCGTGCGTCGGCTTCATCGGCGTCGTGCCGGAACACCGCGGACACGGATACGCCTACGACCTCCTGGCCGAGTGCACCCACTTCCTGGTCGAGCGGGGCGCGGAGTTCGTCGCCGCCGCGACGGACCGGGGGAACCACCCCATGGCCGCCGCCTTCGCCAAGGCCGGCTACCCGGTCGTACGGGAACGGATCAACTTCCACCCCGTAGCGGCCGGCAGCCGGTAGCCGAGGGCCGGCGGCCCGAGGGCCGGAACGCACCGGGCCGGAAGTTCTCCGGCCCGGTGTCGGTGCCCGGTGGCATGCTGTCCCGCACGGTGATCAGCGCGGCGGGTGGCGGAGGCGATGTGGGGTTCGAGGGCGAGACCTGGTACGTGCGCGCGGCGCCGGACGCGGGGGAGGGAGCGGAGGTTGCGGAGACCGGAGCCGAGGTCGGGGAGATCCTGATCGACGACGCCGACTTCCCCTGGCTGTCGGGCCACTTCCGCGCGGGACCGGCGTTCGGCGCCGTCCAGGACCTCTTCGCCCGGGAACTCGCCCTCGTGGAGCGGGACGCCGAGGGCCACTGGGAGGAGTGGGAGGCGGTCTACGGCGAGATCGAACGGCGCGTGCGGCTGGTCTCTCCCGACGGCCCGGTCGCCGAGTTCCTGTTGCACATCCGGGGCGAGCGCGCCTGGTTCCGGTGGAGCGACGAGCCGTTCGAGCAGGAGCCGGCCGGCGGGTGACGCGGGCGCGGACCGGCGGCCGGCCGAGGTCACCGCCGCTCGCTCAGCAGGGCCTCGGCCTCGGCCAGGATCTCGGTGACCCGCAGGCCGAACGCGGCATCGCACGCGTGCCGGTGCCCGCCTGAGGCGGAGGAGAGGAGCGCGTCCGCGGCCCGCAGCACAGCGGGTACCGGCCCCTCGGCGGCCTCCGGAAGGAGCGTCACGCCGGCCCGGCCGCGCAGCTCCACGGTCGCACCCGCCGCGGCCGGCGGCGCCGTGAGGCTGAGCGTGAGCGTGCTCGAAGCACCGCCGGTGTGGTCGAGCACCAGATGGACGGTGTCCCCGGGGCCCGGTACCGCCGCCGCCACGCGCCGGGCGTCACCGAGGACCGGCAGCAGTACGGACAGGGCGTGCGGCCCCACGTCCCACAGGGCGCCCTTCTCCCGCCGCCACGGCGAGTGGGCGAACGGGCTGTCGTCGGCGAACACCGAGCCGAGCCACTGCGCCCGCGCCGTGAACCAGCCGTCTCCCGCCGCCTGCTCGGTGATCCACGCCTCGGTCTCGGGCTGGAACCGGGCGGTGAAGAAGACGACGGAGGCGACGCCCGCCGCACGCGCCGCCTCGACCACCGCCCGTCCCTGCGGCACCGTCGCCGCCAACGGCTTGTCGAGCAGCAGGTGGCACCCGGCCCGCGCCGCGCGCACCGCCAGCTCCGCCTGCACGGCCGGCGGCAGCGCGACCGCGACGGCCTCCACGTCCGCCAGCAGGGCGTCGACGTCCTCGTAGGCACGCGTACCGTGCCGGTCCGCCAGTTCCTCGGCGGCTTCCGCCCGGCGCCCCCACACCCCCACGAAGTCCACGCCTTCGTGCCGGCGCAGGGCGGGGGCGTGCGCCATGTCCGCCCAGGGACCGGTGCCGAGCAGTCCGATACGCATGCCGTCGCCTCTCCGCGATGCCGAACCCGGTGCCGGGTCCGCCGACGTTCCTCCCTGACGACCGGCGTACGACAGCCCGGCCGGTGCCGAGCGTGTCACACCGACCGGGTGCCCGGGCAAGACCACGGGGCGCGGGACGCGGGGCTGCACGGGCGCCGCCCGTTCACCCGGCCCCCCACCGCCCGTTCATCCGGCCGCCCAGCCGTTCGCCCGCCCGGCCGTCCGGGCCCGCGGCTCCAGCCGTCGGACGAGACCGGTGATATTGCCGATCCCCCCGACCGTCCCCCCCGCCGACAGTGGCACCGCCAGTTCATCGGCGACGTCCGTCCGGCGGATGTCCCGGGACGCGACCCCACGTGTCCCGGGCCCGTGTGCGATCACCGGCCGGGCCCCTCGCCACGACAGAGAGGGCGATTCCTCGTGCAGCAGAACCCCCACACCCACGCCGCGCGCCCGGCGTTCCGCGGAACGCGGCGGCGGCTCGCCGGCGTCACGGCGGCCGTGGCCGCCGTCGTCGCGCTCAGCACCCTCACCAGCCCCGGCGCCCAGGCCGCGGACAACCCGTACGAGCGCGGCCCGGCACCCACCGAGTCGAGCATCGAGGCACTGCGCGGCTCGTACTCCGTGGCGGACACCAGCGTCTCCTCGCTCGCGGTCACCGGCTTCGGCGGCGGCACGATCTACTACCCGACCAGCACCAGTGACGGCACGTTCGGCGCCGTCGTGATCGCGCCCGGCTTCACCGCGTACCAGTCCTCCATGGCCTGGCTCGGTCCGCGGCTGGCCTCGCAGGGCTTCGTCGTGTTCACCATCGACACCAACACCACGCTGGACCAGCCCGACTCCCGAGGCCGCCAGATGCTGGCGGCCCTGGACTACCTCACCGAGCGCAGTTCCGTCCGCGGGCGGATCGACAGCAGCAGGCTCGGCGTCATGGGGCACTCGATGGGTGGCGGCGGCACCCTTGAGGCGGCCAAGTCCCGTCCGTCCCTCCAGGCCGCGATCCCCCTGACCCCCTGGAACCTGGACAAGTCCTGGCCCGAGGTCAGCACCCCGACCCTGATCGTGGGGGCCGACGGCGACACCATCGCCCCGGTCTCCTCGCACTCCGAGCCGTTCTACTCCAGCCTGCCGTCCCGGACGGACCGCGCCTACCTGGAGCTGAACAGCGCTTCCCACTTCTCGCCGAACACGTCGAACACGACGATCGCGAAGTACAGCATTTCCTGGCTCAAGCGGTTCATCGACAACGACACCCGCTACGAGCAGTTCCTGTGCCCGCTGCCCCGCGCGAGCCTGACCATCGAGGAGTACCGGGGCAACTGCCCCCACGGCTCCTGACACTCTCAGGGCACCATCCGGTACCATCCGGCGGCGGTCGCGGCACGTAGCGGCCGCCGCCGGCGCGCTGTGCCGCCGCACGGCCTCGGACCCGGGCCGCTGGGCCGCGGCACAGTACGTGACCCGGGCCGTACGGTGCACAACCGCAGGTGACACGGCCGACGCCCGGGCGGGCCACGGCGGACCGGTGGCTTCCGCGTCAGGTTACGCGCGCGTAACCTCCCGGGAATGACCGGAGAGACGACCGTACGTACGGCCGTGCGCATCCACGGCCGAACCGCGCAACGGCAGGCGGTGCGCACCCTGTTGGACGGGCTGCGTACCCACAGTGGCCACCTGGTCGTGGCCGGCGAACCCGGGCTCGGCAGGACCGCCCTCCTCCACTGGGCCGCCCGCTCCTTCCGGGCCGGCCCCGTACTCCACCTCGGACCCGGCCCGCAGCCAAGCGCACGCGCCACCGCCGCGGAACTGCTCCACACCCTGCGGGCGGCGGCCGGCGAGGCGCCTCTGCTCGTGTGCGTCGACGACGCCCATCTGTGGGACGCCCCCGCCCGCAACGCCCTGGGCCGAGCGGCCGAGCACCTGCGCACCGCGGGCCGCGTCGGCCTGCTCCTCTCCGTCGCCGGACACCGCGACGTCGACCCGGAGTACGCCCACCTGCCCGTCGTACGCCTGGACCCGCTCACGCCGCCGGAGGCCGACGCCCTGCTCGACGACGTGACCGACGGCGCCGCAGACCCGGGCGTCCGCGAGGAACTGCTGGCCGAGGCGGAGGGGAACCCGGCCCTGCTCCTCGCCCTCGTGCACCGGCTGTCACCCGCCGAACTGCGCGGGCACCGGCCCCTGCCCAGACCCCTGGCCGACGCCGGGACCCTGGCGGAGGTGGCGGGCGGGGCGCTGACCGGCCTGTCCGCGGACGCGCGGGACCTACTGCTGGTGGTGGCGGCGGCCGTACGGGCGTCGGACGGACCGGACACCGACGCCGGCCCGGTCCTCGACGCCGTACGGCACCTGCGGCCGGCGTCCGCACCGGCCCCCTCCCTGCAATCGCTTCCCGCGCCGCTCGCCGTGGCCGACGACCGGCTCCGTTTCCACGGTCCGCTGGTCCGCCGCACGGCCCACGCCACCGCCGCGCCGGACCGGCGCCGCGCCGCGCACCGCGCGCTGGCCGACGTGCTGGAGAGCGACGGTCACCCGCTCCCGGGACTGCTGCACCGCTCCTGGTCCCTGACCGGCCCGGCGTCCGCGCCCGCGCTCGCGGACCGGCTGGCGGCGGTGGCGGCCGACGGCACGGTGGCGGTCTCGCACCAGCTGCGCGCGACGGCGTACGCCCGTGCCGCCGAACTGACGGCCGACGGCCCGGTCCGGGCGGAGCGGTACACGGCCGCGGCCGAGCACGCCCTGCTCGCCGGCCGCCCCGACCGGGCACGTCCGCTGCTCGCCGCGGCCCGTGGCTGTGCCGCACCGGCCGGGGTGCGGGGGCGCGCCGAGCTGGTGCGCGGCCTGACGGAACTCCGGGACGGACCCGTCGGCGACGCCCACCAGTCCCTGCTGCTGGCCGCGTCCCTGCTCGCCGAAGACGCCCCCGCCGACGCCGCGACCGCCGCCCTGGCCGCCGCCGACGCGGCCTGGGCGGCGGGCGACCTGCCGGCCTGCCTCGCCACACTCGCGCCCGAACCGGCTGCCGGTACCGGGCGCGGAAACCCGGTACCGGCTGCCGGTACCGGGCGCGGAAACCCGGGCGAGCCCGCCGGAACGCCCCCGGACCCGGTGCGCGACGTCCGCGTCGGTATGCGGGCGCTGCTCGAAGGGCGGCTCGACCGGGCCGCCCTGCCGCTCGGGCAGGTGGTGGAACGGGCCAGGACCGACGACCGGCCCGAGGGGCTGCTGCGGTCGGCGTCGGCCGCGTTGCTGCTCGGCGACGTGGACGCCGCCCGCCGGGCCGGGGCGCGAGCCCTGGCCGCCGCCCGGCAGCTCGGGTCCAACGCGCTGGTGCCGCAGGCACTGGAGTACCTCGCCTACGCCGAGCTGCGCGCCGGGCGGCACCCGCAGGCCCGCGCCCACGCGGAGGAGGGACTGCGCACCGCGCTGCGGGCCGGGCAGCGCAACACGGCGGCCCATCACCGGGCGGTACTGGCCCTCGCGGCGTCGATCGAGGAGGAACCGGACGTCGTCGACCGGCATGTGACGGCCGCGCTGGCTACCGCCCGGCGCCACGGACTGGCTCAGGCAGCCACCCTGGCGGAGTGGGCGGCGGCCCGGGCCGACCTGGGGCGAGGACGCCCCTTCGACGCCGCCGACCGGCTCGGACTCCTGGTCCTGCCCGGACCCGGGCGCGGACACTTCGCGGTGTGGCGGCTCGCCGTGCCGTGCTTCGTGGAGGCCTCGGTCCTCGCCGGACGCCACGAGGACACCGGTGCGGTCCTCGCGGACTTCGCCGACTGGGCGGCATTCGGCGCCGATGGGCAGGCCGCCGCGCAGCTGGCCCGCTGCCACGCCCTCCTCGCCCCGCCGGACCGCGCCGACGACCTCTACCGGCACGCGCTCGCCCGGCACGACGAGGCGGGCGGCGACTTCGAACGGGCCCGCACCGCGCTGCTGTACGGCAAGTGGCTGCGCCGGCGGCGCAGGCCACGCGAGGCCCGCGGGCGCCTCGGCACCGCGCTGGCCGGCTTCGACCGCTGCGGTGCGGGTGTGTGGGCGGCGCAGGCGCGCGCTGAGCTGCGGGCGCTCGGAGCGGCGTCGCACGGCGGTGAAGCGGGGGCGCCGGGCCGGCTGACCCGCCTCACGCCGCAGCAGCTGCGCATCGCGCGGCACGTCGCCGAGGGCGCCACCAACCGGGAGGTCGCGCTGACCCTCGCGGTGAGCACCCGCACCGTCGACTACCACCTCCGCAAGGTCTTCGCCGTGCTCGGTGTACGGTCCCGCCTGGAGCTGGCCCGCGTGGTCGAGCAGGCCGAGCACGCCGGACCGGCCGAAAAGACCGGTGCACAACACTAGGGACCGACCGGACGGTATGTCATCCTTCGGGGCAGGACGAGTCAGGGGGCATGCCCGGCACGGGTGGACAGCCCGTCGCGGGGCGCCCCCGCAAGCCCTGGCCCGGGGAGGACCGCGATGCAGCACGCCGTACGGTCACGAGCAGCGATCCGCACCGGGCTGACGCCCGTTCCACGCCCGCGGACACCCAGCGTCGCCTCGTTGATGGACGCCGACGCCCTGCGCGTCCTGCACCGGGCCGCCCGCGCCCTGCTCGACGACCTGCCCGACCTGACCGACCGGCTGGTGGCCCTGCTGCGGGAGCAGGAGCCGGCGTACCGCGCCGCCATCACGAAGGACCCCACCGCCACCTGGCAGGAGGCCCACCGCTCGCTGCGCCACAGCGTCGCCTCGCTGCTCGACCCCCGCGGCGCGCGGGACGCGGCCCGCCGCTGCTCCTGGCGGATCGGCGCCACCCGCGCCGAGCAGGGACTCCCCCTGGACGCCCTGCTGCACGCCTTCCGCCTCGGCGGATCCCTGGTGTGGCAGCAGCTGGTCGAGGAGACCTCCAAGGCGGCGCCCGAGGACGTGCGGCTCCTCGTGCACGTGGCCGCCGACGTGTGGAACTTCGTCGACGAGCACTGCACCGTCGTCGCCGACGCCTACCGGCAGACCGAGTGGCAGATCGGCCGGCGCCGCGAGAACCGGGCCCGGCAGCTGGCGGCCGGCCTGCTCGACGGCACCAGCCGCATCGCCGACCTGCCCGAGGCCGCCCAGGTGCTGGGCCTGCCGGAGCAGGGCCGGTACGTCGTCGTGGCCGTCACCGGCGGACACGCTGCCCGACGCGCCGCCGCCCGCGCCGCCGCCGTGCCGCCCGGCCCCCGCGTCCACTGGCACGACGGGGCGGACGTCGACTACGGCATCGTCCTGGTCGACGCCGCCGACGACGGACTGGAGGGTCCGGAGGGTGCCGGGCCCGCGCCCTCCGCGCCGGCCGCCGGCCTCCGGATCGGAGTCGGCCGCCCCGTGGAAGGACTCGCCGCCGTCGGCGACGCCCGAAAGCTCGCCGACACGGCCCTGGACGTCAGCCCCCCGGAAGGCGGCACGGTGCGACTCGACGACCATCTCCCCGCCGCCCTGGTCGTCTCCAGCCCCGAACTCGGCCGCGCCCTCGCCGAGAAGGTGCTCGGCCCGCTGCTGCGCCTGGAGCCCGCCGACCGTGAGGTGCTGCTGGAGACCCTCACCACGTGGCTCGACTGCGACGGCTCGGCGCAGCGGGCCGGTGAACGCCTCTACTGCCACCGCAACACGGTCCTCAACCGTCTCCGCCGCTGCGAGCAGCTGACCGGCCGGTCCCTGGCCCGTCCGGCCGACGTGGTCGAGATCAGCCTGGCCCTGACCGCCCGGCGCGTCCTGCGCGACTGAGGGACGCGCGGCCCCGGCCCCCCGCCAGGCAGCGCGCCCCGAGTCGACGCGGCCCGCGTGCCGGGAGGGCCGGCGTGGGGCAACGGGCGTCCGGCGCGGCCTCCCGGCGTGACTCGGCCCCCGTTCCCGCGGCGCGCGGGCGGGGGGCGGCGCTGCGGCATGCCCTGGGCCCTCCCGTGCCTCGTGTGCGTGACGGCCGCCTCCAGGCGCGGCTTCGGGCCCTGGCGCCCATGGAGCGTGGGGCTTTCGGCGCGCCGTGGCTGTCAGCTGTTCGGCGCGGGGGGATCCGTCTTCTGGTGTTCCGGCGCGTGTGTGTGACGGCCGCTTTCCGGCGTCGCTTCGGGCCCTGGCGCCCATGGTGTGCGGGGCCTCTGGCGCGGGGTGGCTGTCAGCTGTTCGGCGCGGGGGGATCCGTCTTCTGGTGTTCCGGCGCGTGTGTGTGACGGCCGCTTTCCGGCGTCGCTTCGGGCCCCGGCGCCCATGGTGCGCGGGGCCTCTCGCGCGGCGTGGCTTCAGCTGTTCGGCGTGCGGGGAGGATCCGTCTTCTCGTGTTCCGACGCGTGCGGTTGCGTGGCCTTCCGGCGTGGCTTCGGGCTCCGGCGACCGCGCGGCCCCCGGCGCGTCCAGGCGCCCGGTCTGGGCATCCGCACAGAGTCTCCGGTCCGGGACTGGGACGCCGCAGCGACCCGCGCCGCAGCTCTGTACCGCCACCGGCGCGCGTGCTGTCGTGAGCTCCCCCTTTCCCGTCACCGTGCCGCTCTCGGCACGGTCCCAAGGAGCCGTGATGCCCGCAGCACCACCGGACGGCGAGCCCGCGCTGCACGTCGAGAGCCTCGACGTGACGTACGGGCGCGCACTGTCCGCCCTCCGTTCCGTGTCCCTGACCGTCCCGCACGGCGGCGTGGTCGCGCTGCTCGGTGCCAACGGCGCCGGCAAGACGACGCTGCTGCGGGCCGTCTCGGGCACACTGCGCCTGCACCGCGGCGCGATCACGGCCGGCCACGTCCGCTACGGCGACACGGCCCTCGACGGCCGGGACCCGGTCGCCGCCGTACGCGCCGGAGTCGTACAGGTGCCCGAGGGCAGGCGGGTGTTCGCCGGACTCAGTGTCGACGAGAACCTGCGGGCCGGCGGGCTCGGCCTGAACCGGCGCGCCCCGGCCCAGGTCCGCGAGGCCCGGGAGCGGGTCTTCACCCTCTTCCCGCGGCTCGCCGAGCGCACCCGCCAGGCCGCCGGCCTGCTGTCCGGCGGCGAGCAGCAGATGCTGGCCATCGGCCGCGCCCTGATGGCCGCACCCCGCCTGCTCCTCCTCGACGAACCCTCCCTCGGGCTCGCCCCGCTGATGGTGGACCGCATCGCCGAGGTCGTCCGCGAGATCAACGCCCAGGGCACCGCCGTACTGCTCGTCGAACAGAACGCGGGCATGGCCCTGTCGCTCGCGGAACACGCCCACGTCCTCGAGGTCGGCGAGGTCCGGCTGTCGGGCCCCGCCGGTGAACTCGCCCGCACGGACGCCGTACGCCGCCTCTACCTGGGCGACACCGCCGAGGGCGCCGACAGCCAGGGGGCCGCGTGACCACCCGTACCGCCGCACCCCCCGCACTCGAGGTCCGCGACGTGACCGTGCGCTTCGCCGGACTCGTCGCCCTCGACGACGTATCCTTCACCGTCGCCCCGGGCACCGTGCACGCCGTCATCGGTCCCAACGGCGCGGGCAAGTCCACCTGCTTCAACGTCCTGTCGGGTCTGTACCGGCCCACCGCCGGCACGGTACGGCTCGGCGACGCCGAGCTCACCCGCCTCGCCCCGCACAAGATCGCCGCCCTCGGGGTGGCCCGCACCTTCCAGAACATCGTCACCACCCAGGGCACCGTCGCCGACAACCTGATGCTCGGCCGCCACGCCCTGTCCCATGCCGGCTTCGCCGCCAGCGCCCTGCGTCTGCCGCGCGCCGTGCGCGAACAGCGCGACCACCTCGCCAAGGCCCGTGAGATCGCCGAACTCACCGGCCTGGGCGCCCACTTCGACGCACCCGTCGCCCTGCTGTCCTACGGCGACCGCAAACGGGTGGAACTCGCCCGCGCCCTCTGTCTGGAGCCCCGTGTACTGCTGCTCGACGAACCCGTGGCCGGCATGAACGCCGCCGAACGCATCCGCATGACCGAGGTCGTCCGGGAGATCCGAGCCGAACTCGGCCTGTCCGTCGTGCTCGTCGAGCACGACATGGGGCTGGTCATGCGGCTCGCCGACGAGGTCACCGTCCTCGACTTCGGCAAGGCCATCGCCCACGGCACCCCAGACGAGGTCCGCCGAGACCCCGAGGTCCTGCGCGCCTACCTCGGCACCGGCACCACCGGGGAGGACGCGGCATGACCGCTTTCCTCGACAACCTCCTCAACGGCCTCGCCCTCGGCTCGGTCTACGCCCTGATCGCCCTCGGCTTCGTCACCATCTTCAAGGCGTCCGGAGTCCTGAGCTTCGCCCACGGCTCGCTCCTGCTGCTCGGCGGCTACCTCGTCGCCGTCCTCCACGACGACATCGGCTTCGCCGGGGCACTGGCCGTCGCCGTGCTCGTGACGGCGGCCGTGGCCGGGGCGCTGGACCGGCTGGTGCTGCAGCGCGTCGGAACCGACCCGCAGGCCGCCCACGTCCAGACCATCGTCACCATCGGCATCGACATCGTCCTGGTGACCGACCTGGCCCGGCGCATCGGCGGCGACCTGCTGCCGCTCGGCGACCCCTGGGGCAACTCGGTGACCGACCTGGGCCCGGTGACCGTCGCCGACAGCCGCATCGCCGCGATCCTGGTGTCCGCCGTGGCCATCGGCGGTGCATTCGCCCTCTTCCGGTTCACGCCGTGGGGGCTGTCGCTGCGCGCGGCGGCCGAGGACGGCGAGGCCGCCGCCCTCATGGGCGTGCGACTCACCCGCGTACGCACCGTCGCCTGGTGCCTGGCCGGCGGTCTCGCCGCGCTCGCCGCGGTCTTCCTGGTCGCCTTCCCGGCCCCGGGACTGGAGCGCACCACCGGGCAGATCGCCCTGAAGGCCTTCCCGGCCGCCATCCTCGGCGGCATGGCCTCCCCGGTCGGCGCCCTGGTCGGCAGCATGCTGATCGGCCTCACCGAGGCCTTCGTCGCCGGCTACCAGTCCGACCTGCACGTCCTCGGCGAGGGCTTCGGCGACGTCGCCCCGTACGCCGTGATGGTGCTGGTCCTCCTGGTACGACCCACCGGACTGTTCGCGGCGAAGGGAGCGGCCCGTGTCTGACCTCCGCTCGGTCCTCGTGAAGCGCGGCGGACTCCTGCTGCCCGCCCTCCTCCTGTGCGCCCTGCCCCTCTACCTGGACGCGTTCTGGCTGCGCATCGGCCTGTTCTCCATGGCCGCGGCGATCGGTGCCGTCGGGCTCGGCCTGCTCAGCGGCACCGCGGGGCAGCTCTCCCTCGGTCACGCCTTCTTCCTCGCCGTCGGCGCCTACGGCTACGTATGGCTGGCGGGCGAGAACGGGCCGGGGCTGCCGCCCGCCGTCGCCCTCGTCCTCGCCGTGCTGCTCGCGGGGGCGGCGGGCGGGCTGTTCAGCCCCGTCGCCGGGCGGGTCAAGGGCATCTACCTGGGCGTGGCCACCCTCGCCCTGGTCTTCCTCGGCCACCACGTCCTTCTCACCGCGGACTCCGTCACCGGCGGCTTCAACGGAAGCTCGGTGCCGCCTCTGGAGCTCGGCGGGTTCACCTTCGCCGAGTCCGACCCGGAACTGACGGTCATGGGCGTGCCGTTCGGTGCCGAGGAACGGCTCTGGTATCTGGGTCTCGCCCTGTTCGCGCTCACCTGGTTCACCGCGCGCGGACTGCTGCGCGGACGCCCCGGACGCGCCTTGGTGGCGCTGCGCGACAGCGAGACCGCGGCGTCCGTGATGGGTGTGCACGTGGCGAAGTACCGCTCGGCCGCGTTCGTCGTCTCCTCGATGTACGCGGGCCTCGCCGGTGTCCTGCTCGCGCTCTCGTTCCGCCGCGTCGTGCCCGACTACTTCTCCCTCCTTCTCTCCGTCGACTACCTCGCCATGATCGTCATCGGCGGCCTCGGCTCCGTGGCCGGCGCCACCGCCGGCGCCGTCTTCGTCACCGCGCTGCCCCTGCTGATGACGCGCTACGCCGACCAGTTGCCGCTGGTGGCGACCCCGGGTTCCGGCGACGGCTCGATCGGCCCGACCGAGGCCTCCCGCTACCTCTACGGCGCGGCGATCGTCGTGATCCTGCTGTACGCCCCCGACGGTCTGCACGGGCTGGCCCGGCGGACCCGCGCCCGCCTGCGGCGCAAGCCACCCGTCGGCGGCCCGCCCGACGCCTCAGCCACACCCCGGACCCCCGACACCACCGCACGAGCCAAGGAGCACACCCCGTGAACGTCACGCACACCAGGCCCCGTACCACCCGGACCGCCGCCCTGGCCGCGGCACTGGCCGCCGTGCTGCTCGCGGGCACCGCCTGCAGCACCAAGGGGGACGGCGGGAGCACCGACGACGCCGCCGACGGCGTCAAGGCCGGCCCCGGAGTCAGCGAGAAGGCGATCAAGCTGGGCGCGCTGACCGACCTCACCGGCCCCTACGCCACCCTCGGCAAGAGCATCGTGCAGGCCCAGCAGATGTGGGCCGACGAGACCAACGCCGCGGGCGGCATCTGCGGGCGCAAGGTCGAGATCGTCGTCAAGGACCACGGGTACGACGTGCAGAAGGCGGTCACAGCCTACGCCGACATCTCCCCGGACGTCGTCGCCCTGCCCCAGGTCATCGGCTCGCCGGTGGTCGCGGCCCTGCTCGACGACATCCAGCGGGACAGCATGCTGACCTTCCCGCAGGCATGGGCGGCCTCCCTGCTCGGCATGGACGCGGTCCAGGTCCTCGGCACCACCTACGACCTCGACATGATCGCCGCCGTCGACTTCCTCACCCGCTCCAAGAAGATCGCCAAGGGCGACACGATCGGCCACGTGTACTTCGAGGGCGACTACGGCGCCAACGCGCTGGAGGGCTCCGAGTGGGCCGCCGAGCAGGCGGGGATCAAGGTGGCCGGCCAGAAGATCAAGGCCACGGACACCGATCTGACGGCGCAGGTGTCGGCCCTGAGCAAGGCAGGGGTGAAGGCGGTCCTGATCAGCGCGGGCCCCGCCCAGACCGCCTCCCTCGCCGGCGTGGCCGCCGCCCGCGGTCTCCAGGTGCCGATCATCAGCAGCGCTCCCGGCTACTCTCCGCAGTTGATGAAGACTCCCGCGGCACCGGCGCTGGAAGCCATGGTCCACGTGGTGAGCGCCGCGCCGGCGGTCAGCTCCGACCTGCCGGGCGTCAAGAAGATGGTCGCCTCCTACGGCAAGAAGTACCCGGGGCAGCCGGTCGACTCCGGCGTGCTCTCCGGGTACAACGCCGCCCAGCTGATGGGAGCCGACCTCAAGAAGGCCTGCGAGGGCGGCAGTCTCACCCGCGAAGCCGTGGTGAAGGCGCACCGTTCGCAGAAGAACGCCGACACCGGCCTCGGCACGCCGCAGAACTTCACCTACGTGACCGAGCCTGCCAGCCGGTCCACGTACGTGCTGAAGCCCGACGCCAAGGCCGTCGGTGGCCTGGTCGGAGTGGAGGAGGCCCACCCGGCGCCAGGCGCCGACGCGTACCTGGCCGCCCGCGGCTGATCATCCGAGGGGCCGTCAAGTCGCTTTCACCGCACGCGGCTTGACGGCCGTTCCGTCCGAGTACTGGTTTCCCTGAAGGCCAGGTCCCTAGGATGTACTCTCTGTCATGCCAGTGCGGTTGGCGCGGTACGGAGCTGGGGGAACGATGCAAGCCGACAAGCGGTTGTCCACGGAGATCGACGCCAACGTGCCAACGGCCGCGCGTATGTACGACTACTACCTGGGCGGCAAGGACAACTACGCGGCCGACCGGGAGGCGGTCGGGGAACTCGACAAGGTCGTCCCCAGTACCCGCCGGCTCGCGCTGAACAACCGGCGCTTCCTGCAGCGGGTCGTGCGTACCCTCGCGCAGGACTACGGCATCCGCCAGTTCCTGGACCACGGTTCCGGCCTGCCCACGCAGGACAACGTGCATCAGGTCGCGCAGCGCGTCGCCCCGGACTCCCGCGTCGTCTACGTCGACAACGACCCGATGGTGCTGGTCCACGGCCGGGCGCTGCTCGACCAGAACGACCGGACCGCCGTCATACACGCCGACATGCGTGCGACGGAGGAGATCCTCTCCCACCCGGACACCCGGCGTCTGATCGACTTCTCGCAGCCGGTGGCCGTGCTGTTCAACTCGGTCTTCCACTGCATCCCGGACAGCGACACCGACGGCCCGAAGGCGGTCGTCCGCCGCGTGACCGAGCGGCTCGCACCCGGGAGCTACGCGGTGATGTGCCAACTGGTCAGCGAGGACGCCGAGGTGCGGAAGTTCGTCACGGACTTCATGGGCCAGGCGACGCGGGGAAACTGGGGCCGGGTGCGCGAGCCGAAGGACGTCGAGGCCCTCTTCGAAGGCATGGACGTCCTGGAACCGGGCCTGGTGGAGGTCTCCACCTGGCGCCCGGACAGTGAGGTGGCTCCCCGCCAGCTCACCGACGAGTGGATCGAGTTCGGCGGTCTGGGCCGCCTCCGCTAGCGCAGAGCACCGGCGCGCAAGGCGCTGGGGCCGCACGCCGGGCGCGGCCCCAGCGCCTTTTGCTGCCTCGCCCGCGGCCTCGCTACTTCGCGGGGTAGCGCTGCGCCATCGTCTCGCGCAGCAGCTCCAGTGACTCGCGCGGAGTCAACGCCTCGTCGGCCAGGCGGTCCAGCACGACCCGGTACTCCTCGGTCTCGTCGCGGTCCTCGAGGAAGTTGGCGCTTCTGATGTGCTCCAGATAGACCACGTCCGGCAGGTCGATGCCGCCGAAGCGCAGATAGGTGACCGGTATCGCAGGCGCCGACGCGTTCGTCACGTCCAGCGGCACGATCTGCAGCGTCACATGGGGTTGTCCGGCCGTCTCGACGAGGTGTGTGAGCTGTTCCCGCATGACCTCGCGGCTGCTCAGTACACGCAGCAGCACGGACTCGTCGATGATCGCCCACAACTGCGGGGCGTCGTGGCGACGCAGCAACTCGGCGCGGCGCATGCGCAGTTCGACTCGACGCTGGACCTCGCTCGCCGACGCGTTCGGCAGGCCCCGCTCGACCACGGCCCGGGTGTAGGCCGCCGTCTGGAGCAGGCCGGGCACGTACTGGATCTCGAAGGTCCGGATGGTCGCCGCGGCCTCCTGAAGGCCGACCAGGCGGTCGAACCACTCGGGCATCAGGCGTTTGTCGTACCGCTGCCACCAGCCAGGTTCACCGGCGCGCCGCAACAGTTTGACCAGCACCGAGGCCTCGTAGGCGTCGGTGCCGTACCGCTTCAGCAGCGCACGGACGTCGGTCTCCGACGGGGGCCTGCGGCCCTTGCCCGACTCGATGCGGGAGAGCTTCGCCGCGCTGAACCCGAGATCGCGTGCCGCCTGGTCCTGGGAGAGGCCGGCATCCTCGCGGAAGCCCGCCAGCTGAACACCGATGAGCATCTTCAGCAGAGTCGGAGCCGGCTCGGCCCGGTCCAGATAGGGTTCGAGACGGGAGAGGCGATGCGACACGGCGGACATCCTGGCTCCCAGCAGACCGGCAGACTTGAGTAACCACACTATCTCATCAGGCCCCTGACCGCCGCATCTGCCGGTGGAAAAGGGGTAGTTGGCCACCGTTTCGGCTCCGTCTCGCCTCCGTCCCGCGGTCGGCAGCCCCCTCCCGGTGACCGCCGGCGCCTCACAGCAGGTGGTCGAACTCGCCCTCCTTCGCCCCGGCCAGGAAGGCGGCCACCTCCGCGGAGGTGTAGACGAGCGCAGGGCCGTCGGGATCCCGGGAGTTGCGCATCGCGATGCCTCCGTCCACGAGGGCGACCTCCACGCAGTTGCCCTCGGCGTTGCTGTGCCGACTCTTCTTCCAGCGGGCGTCCAGCGAGCTGGCCCGCACTCCGTTGCGCACTGGTGGCACCGCGGTCTCCTTGCCGTTCGGGGAGCGGGCCGGGTCCCGTCGGTCCCCGCGCGTTCCCGTCCGATTTCTTTCGCGCAATTTCTCGTGCAATTGCACGCGAGCGCTGTCAGCGTGGATAATAGCCGCGGCGTCAACCCCTCGGCGGGCGCCCTGTCCTGACGTCGCATCAGGGAGTTGCCGTGCCGTTACCTGCGCATCCAACGCTCCGGTCGTCCGGCGAGCCCGTGTCGGAGACAGACGCGCCGATCCGGTCCGGGAGGCTTCCGCGCACGGCGCGATCCGCCGCCGGCCGGGAGGAGCGGCGGTTCCCCGCTTCGCGGGCGAAGCGCTGCGCGCCGGACGGCCGTTCCCTCGGCCGGCACCCCGCCGGCGCGGGGGCGCACGCCGTGCCGTCGGCGATGCCCGGCGCCCCGCAGCCCGGGCCGCAACTCGCTCCGGACTCCGGCCGCGTGATGCCGGCCGTCTCCCGTCGCGGGGGTGACGCGCCCGTGTTCATCCCGTCCGGCGGCTCCGCGCTCCAGGAGTGCGGACGCGGCCTGTGCGTCGTCGACGCCCTCGCGCAGGCACGGAGCCGGACCCCGAAGCCTCCGGCGGGCACGACCCTCCGGGGCGAGTCGCCGACCCGTCCCCTCACCTGACCCGACTGCCGCGGAAGGGCCCCACACCATGCGCAGCGCTCCGACACCCGAGCCGAGCACCCAGCGCACCGACCGTCATGCGCAGCCGCCCGGCTCACCCCGGACCGCGGCCCCCCTGGCGGGGCTGGACGGCGTGCCCTGGAGCGAGATCCAGGACTCCAGCGGCTCGGCCGCGGCCATTCCCCGGCTGCTGCGCAAGGTCGCCTGGGGTGACGCGGAGACCGCCGGCGCGGCCCTCGGTGATCTGCGGAAACGCATCTGCCAGTACGGTTTCGTCGTCGAACAGGCGACCGCCGCCACCGTTCCCTTCCTGTGGGAACTGGCACAGCGGCCCCAGGTGAGCTGCCGGGCGCAGATCATCCAGCTGCTCAAGAACATCGCGGACGCCCGGCAGTGGGAGACCACCGCCGCCGTCTACCCCAAACTGCTCAACCACCGGGAGAACCCCGTGGCATGGGAGCGCGCGGCGCGGCAGGCCGTCCGCGCCCGGCGCAGCGAGCTGGAGCGGCTGCTGGCCGAGGGCGACAGCGAGATCACCCGCGCCACGACCGAACTGGCCCGCACGCTCGGCGACTGAATCAGGCACCCCGGCCCGGAACCGCGGACCGAAACCCGCACACTCGGAGACCGGAGACCCGCGCCCTCCACGGGGGAGAAGGCGCGGGTCTCCTTCCGGTATTGCGACGTGCCGACGTACCGGCCTGCGGAACGGTGTGGCGTACTTCTTGCCGAAGGGGTAGGAAAGCGCGGGAAGAAAGCGCTTGCTCCACTCGGTCACCAGGAGGACCACGCCGATGGCGTCGCCGCCCGAAAAACCGCTCGACCACCGCTACCGGGGCGAACACCCGATACGCACGCTCGTCTACCTGTTCCGCGCCGACCGCCACCGTCTGGCCGGTGCGGTCGCCGTCTTCACCGTCAAGCACAGCCCCGTCTGGCTGCTGCCCCTCATCACCGCGTCCATCATCGACACCGTCGTCCAGCACGGCCCGATCGGCAACCTGTGGACCAGTACCGGGATCATCATGTTCATCCTGGTCGTCAACTACCCGCTGCACGTGCTGTACGTCCGCCTCCTGTACGGCAGCGTGCGGCGCATGGGCACCGCTCTGCGCTCCGCGCTGTGCACACGCATGCAGCAGCTCTCCATCGGCTACCACTCGCGCGTCAGCGCCGGTGTCCTGCAGGCCAAGGTCGTCCGGGACGTGGAGACGGTGGAGCAGATGGTCCAGCAGACCGCCGAGACGGGGCTCGGCGCGTTCACCGTCCTCACCGGCGGCCTCGTCATCATCGCCGTGCGCACACCGGAGTTCCTGCCCGTCTTCCTCGTCGTCGTCCCCGCGGCCTCCCTCCTCGTGGCCCGGCTCCGCGCCCGGCTGCGCACCCACAACGAACACTTCCGCCACGAGGTCGAGGCCCTGTCCTCCCGGGTCACGGAGATGACCCGGCTCATCCCGGTCACCCGCGCCCACGGCCTGGAGGGCAAGGCCCTGCGCCGCATGGACGGCACCCTGGACCGGCTGCTGACCTCCGGCAACCGCCTGGACCTGGTCAACGGCCGCTTCGGCTCACTGGCCTGGGTCGTGCTCAACGTGGTCGGCGTGCTGGTCCTCGCGGGTGCCGCGCTGATCTCGTACTACGACGTGTGGGGGGTCACCGCGGGTGACGTCGTCATGCTCAGCGCCTTCCTGACCACCCTGACCAACTCCACGACAACGTTGGCAGGGCTGGCCCCGGTCATCACCAAGGGGCTGGAGTCCGTCCGTTCGGTCGGCGAGGTGCTCCAGGCTCCCGAACTGGAGGACAACGAGGGCAAGGCGGAGCTCACCTCGCTGCGCGGCGCCGTCACCTTCGAGGGCGTCGGGCACGTCTACGAGAGCGACGGGCGGCCCGCGGTCAGCGACTTCACGCTCGCGGTCCGGCCCGGCGAGACCATCGCGCTGGTGGGCGCGTCCGGGGCGGGCAAGTCCACCGTGCTCAACCTGGTCATCGGCTTCCTGCGGCCGACCTCGGGCCGGCTGCTGCTCGACGGCACCGACATGAACACCCTCGACCTGCGCACATACCGGCGCTTCGTCTCGGTGGTGCCGCAGGAGTCGATCCTGTTCGACGGCACGATCCGGGAGAACGTCGCCTACGGCATGGACGACGCCGACGAGGAGACGGTAAGGGCGGCACTGCGCGACGCCAACGCGCTGGAGTTCGTCGACCGGCTGCCGCAGGGCCTCGACACCCTGGTCGGGGAGCACGGCGCACGGCTCTCCGGGGGGCAGCGCCAGCGCCTGGCCATCGCCCGGGCCCTGATACGGGACCCCAAGGTGCTCATCCTGGACGAGGCCACCTCGGCGCTGGACACCCGCTCGGAGGCGCTCGTCCAGCAGGCGCTGGCCCGGCTGCTGCGCGGACGCACCACGTTCGTCGTGGCGCACCGGCTGTCCACCGTGCGGGGCGCGGACCGGATCGTGGTGATGGGCGACGGCCGGATCGAGGAGACCGGCACCCATGAGGAACTCCTGGGCAGGGGAGGGGCGTACACGGCACTGCACAGCGGCCAGGTCGCCTGACGGCGGGCTCGGGTGCTCGACGGGGCCGGCCCGGGCGGCTGCGGGCAGCGCGTGGGCGGTGAACTCGCCCCTGACAACCAGGCCATCGGCCGCTCGTGATGACGGTCGGACAGGAAGCGACGAAATTTCGTCAATTGCGAGCAAGGGTGAGCACGGTATGAATGCTTCGGCCGGGTTCGGGCATACGCAGCGAAACTCGAGAGAGGGGCGCTTCGTGCTCGAACCGGACCCGAAGGTCGTCAGGAAGTTGCTGACGCGGTACGCGTCGCTGCGGATCGCTCAGGCGGAGGGGGAGAAGCCGGTGGCGGCGCGCGAGCTGGCGGACGTCAGTTACACACTGTGCGTGATGATGGCGACGACCAGCATCCACGACGCGGTGGCCAAGGCGGACGCGCTGCTGCTCGCCAAGGGACGGGCGCCGGGCGCCGTCCGCGCGGCGGAACCGGACGGGGAGAACGGCCTGTCGCTGGCCGTGTGACACCGTGAACCCGGGGCCCGCCCCGAGGGCCGGGCCGGCAGCGCCGGGCCGATCCGCGAGGCGGGCCCTACGCGCGGCCCGCCGGGTCGGCCGGCTTCCCGTGGAACGCCGCGCGATAGGCGTACGGAGTGGTGCCGACCACCCGGCGGAACCGCTCCCGGAAGGCCGTGGGGGAGCCGAACCCCGCCTGCCGCGCGATCCGTTCGATCGAGTGGTCGCCGTTCTCCAGCAGGTACTGGGCGCGCCGCACCCGCGCCCGCAGCAGCCACTGCAACGGCGTGGTGCCCGTCTGTTCGCGGAACCGGCGGCTGAAGGTGCGCTCGCTCATGCCCGAGCGCGCAGCCATCGCCCCGAGGGTGACCTCCCCGGCCAGGTTGTCCTCGATCCACTCCAGCAGCGGTTCCAGGTCCGAGCCCCGTGGCACGGGCGGACGCTCGTGCACGATGAACTGGGCCTGCCCGCCCTCCCGTTCCAGGGGTACGACACACATCCGGGCGGCATGCGCGGCGACGGCCGACCCCAGGTCCCGGCGGATCATGTGCAGGCACATGTCCAGACCGGCGGCGGCCCCCGCCGAGGTGAGGATCTGCCCGTTGTCGACGTAGAGCACGTCCGGCTGCACCTCGACGCGCGGGTAGCGGCGGGCCAGTTCCGCCGCCGCGATCCAGTGGGTAGTGGCCCGCAGCCCGTCCAGCAGCCCGGCCTCCGCGAGGACGAAGGCGCCCACGCACACCGAGGCGATCCGCGTACCGGCACCGGCCGCCCGCCGCAGCGCCGCGAGAACGCGGTCCGAGGGCGGGCCGTGCTCCTCGGAGCGGCCCGGCACGATGATCGTGTCGGCGGACTCCAGCGCCTCCAGGCCCCGGTCGATACGGAGGGCGAGCCCGTCCGTGCGCACCTCGGGAGACTCCGCGCACAGCCGGACCCGGTACGGGCTGCGCCCGTCGGGCAGCCGCGTCCAGTCGAACGCCTGCATGGGCGCCGCCATGTCGAACGGCACCACGTCGTCGAGAACCAGGATCGCCACCGAGTGCATGGTCGCCACGATAGGCGGATTCCCGCCGCCTGCAGCACCCGGGGCACAGCCCTCGTCCTGCCTCGTTCCGCCGGAGACCCCCTGGTGAGGGCCTTGGCGAGAATCCGTTGGAAGCTGTCGTTTCAGCCTCTGTGCGATCACCCGGCCGCTTCCTAACGTGGCTCCCACCGCATCGCCCGTCACTGCCTTCCGGAGCCCCGACCGATGACCAAGATCCTGCTGTCCCTCCATGTCCTGGCCGCCATCATCGCCATCGGGCCCGTCACCGTCGCGGCCAGCATGTTCCCGCCGGCCGCCCGGCGGGTGACGGTGGCGCTGCCCGCGGGGGCCGGGGGCGGCTCCGACGCGGCGGACGTGGGCACCGTCCGGCTGCTGCATCGCATCTGCCGGGTCTACGCCGGCCTCGGCATCGCGGTGCCGGTCCTCGGCTTCGCCACCGCGTCGGCGATGGGTGTCCTGGGGGACGCGTGGCTCATCACGTCCATCGTCCTGACCGCGGCCGCCGCCGGCATCCTTGTCGCCCTCGTCCTGCCCCGCCAGGAGGAGCTCCTGGAGCAGCTGGCCGGCCGACAGCCCGTCGAGCGCGCCCGTACGGCCCGGCTCGCCATGTTCACAGGCCTGTTCAACCTGCTGTGGGCCACGGTCACGGTCCTCATGATCGTCCGGCCCGGCTCCACGACCGGCGCGTGAGCCGTCGTCACCTCCTGGGCCGAATGCGCACCACCGGGTGGACGGGCGCCTAGACTGCTCAGTCGCGCCTCCGTGCGGGGGCGGACGACACGAAAGGCACGTTGACGGGTGTTCCAGGATTCCCCCATCTACGACCGACTCGTCGCCGAACGCGGTGACGTTCCCGAGCAGGTGCGCCGGGACGCCGAGCGCGTGAGCAGGGAGCTGGAGGTTGTCATGCGCCCGTTGCGCTCACCCGGCCACCTGCCCGGCGCCGAACGGCAGCCGTCCCCGGGTGCCGGCTGGCAGCGCACCGCCCTGCTGCCCGGCCCGCGCCCGCACTGAGGGCGGCGGCCGGGCACGGCTGCGGCCTCACTCGACGACCGTCGTGCCCGGGTCGCCCGCGACCGCCGGGTCCTCGGCGCCGGGCCGGGCCAGCCACTCGGCGATGGTGCGGGCGATCGGCTGGCCCGTGTCCACCTCGACGAAGCCGAACTGCCCCGACTGGTTGCACTCCAGGAACCACCAGGTGCCGTCGCCGTCCTCGGCGAAGTCGAGGGCCCCGTAGGCCAGTCCTGCCACCCGGAAGTA
Organism: Streptomyces sp. NPDC017890; assembly: GCF_044328675.1. Lineage (NCBI taxonomy): Bacteria > Bacillati > Actinomycetota > Actinomycetes > Kitasatosporales > Streptomycetaceae > Streptomyces > Streptomyces sp. NPDC017890. Next base: position 11,870 of record NZ_JBIRHU010000024.1, on the reverse strand, counting down.
GGCGCGGACGGCCTCCGCGACGCGGGGCGGCACCTCGGCGGACCGCCACGGTTCGGGGGACGACGAGAAGCGGACGTCCACGTCGTCGGCGTCCAGGCCCGCGAGGACCGTCTTCCGTGCGGCCAGCAACTCGTCGCCGACGACGGTGAGACGGATGTCGGCACGCTTGGCGACCCGGCGCTGCAGCAGCGTCGGACCGTGGGCGACGGCGGAGAAGTCGGCCTCCGGCGCAACTCTGCTGGTCGGCACCGCCAGGGGCGGGTCCTGCGGATGCGCGCCCGAGACGGGCTTGACCACCAGGTCCGGGTAACGCTCGGCGAACTCCCGCGCCGCCCGCGGAAACGTCGTGATCAGCGTGGCCGGTACGGGCAGCCCGCACTGCTGCGCGAGACGCAGCTGCCAGGGCTTGTACCGGGCCCGGTGCGCCGCGTCGGGCTGGTTCATCCAGCGCGCCCCGCAGCCGCGGAGCATGCCGTAGAGCGCTTGCCCGGACTCCTCGGTCAGCCACGCGGAGGGTTCGGCGGCCCGCGTGGCCGCGCCGCCCGGCCTGCGCACCCAGACGGACCGCAGCCCGCCGATGCTCACCAGGCGGCCCCCCGAGGACAGATGGCCCCGGAAGGAGCCGTGCACGAACTCACCGGAGAGCGCGACGGAGTCGGTCAGGTCGGCGGGGTCCAGGCGCACCACCGGCACCCCCGACGCGTTCAGGTGCACGACCACCATGTCCGCGGTGACGTCCTCTTCACAGGTAAGGATCAACACGGTCATTGTCGACGGCCCGTGTTCAGTCGTCGAAGTGAGTCTTCGACCCCGCGGTGGAGGTCGTGGTCCCCAGTTCTCTCAGTAGCGCGTGATCACGGGCGGCCACCCGCCCGTCCAGGAGCACGTTCAACTGCAGCCCGGAGTCGTAGACGTAGGGAGTCGTGGCTTCCAACTCCACTGCCGGCCGTGCGTAGTTGAGCGCGAACGGTTGCATCGTCTCTCCCTGGTCGGTGCTGCGCCGATCAGGCGACGGCCCTTGTGCGCCGTCGCCTGGTCCGCCGACTTCCTTCGGCTTCCAGAGACTTATACGAATCGAACGGGTGAATGGTTTCCTTACGCTGCGTAGTCATGGGGCGGGCCGGTGCCCTTCCGCCCGTCCCGCCGCCCGCCGAGAGAACCGCGGGCCGAGCGCAGCGCGAGGAGCAGCACACCGACGTCGTCCAGGTAGACCGGATCGGGCACCAGGTCCGTCGGCAGCACCAGATAGAGGACGGCGCCCCAGAAGACCCACCGGGGGCCCGTCGGCAGACCGGCCCTTGTGAGGTCCCGCCGGGTGCGGACCAGTCGCACCAGAACACCGACCGCCGTCGCGAGGACGACCGCCGCGAGCAACACCGCCCCGATGATCACCACTGTGGTCGTGTCCACCCCGCCCCTCCTTGCGGCGCGCGGTACGCGCCTGTTCTCTCGGATGCCCGTTCGGCGCGGCGATAAGACCGGCGGACGGGTCTCTCATCCCTGTGGCCCACTCCCGGCGGCACGGTGGGGCGGACGTACCGGGTCATGGTCGGCGCAGAGCGCGAGTCGCGTGTCGGGGACGCGGGGCGGCCGCGCCCCCACCCACACGGGCAGACCATGACTACCGGCTCTTCATCACGCCGTTCGCCCGAGTACGCCCTGTCCGCCGTGGACCTGCCCGGCGGGGAGACGACCACGGCCACCGGCACGCACCCGGTGCGCCCGCCGGGCGCGCCGGCCGACGTGGAGGCGCCGGCCGTTCACTCCTCGGCCGCCCGTGCGCCCGCTCCTCAGGAACCCGCCCGTCAGGAACCGCCCGGAGCGAGCCGCGCCGCGGTCGACCGCCCGGCCCGCCGCGCACGGCACGTGGTCCGCGCCGGACCTCCGGCGCGGACCACGTGCCGCGCTCACGTACCCAGCATGCCCGCGGGGTGCTCGTGTTCGAGCAGGCCGGTGAGCACCCGGTCCGGTGTGAGGGGGAGTTCCCGGAAGCGGACGCCCGTGGCGTGATGCACCGCGTTGCCGACGGCCGCCGCCGAGCCGACGATGCCGATCTCGCCGATCCCCTTGCTGCCCATGGGGTTGAGGTGGGCGTCGTCCTCGTCGATCCAGTGCGCCTCCACGGACGCCACGTCGGCGTGCGCGGGCACGTGGTACGAGGCCAGGTCGGACTCGGCGAAGTCGCCGAACGCCGGATCCATCGTGCTGTCCTCGGTCAGCGCCATGCCCAGGCCCATCGTCATGCCCCCGATGAACTGCGAGCGCGCCGTACGGGCGTTGAGGACGCGCCCCGCCGCGAAGACGCCGAGCAGCCGCGTCACCCGTACCTCACCGGTGACCGTGTCCACGGTGACCTCGGCGAAGTGCGCGCCGAACGCGTGGCGTGCGAAGGGGCTCTCGGCGTCGGCGGTGCCGGAGGTGTCCGCGTCGGCCGCGATCCCCCCGTCCGGCAGTGGCCCCGAGTGCTCGGACAGCCGGCCGGTCAGCCGGACGCACACCTCGTGGACGGCCCATCCCCAGGAGGCGGTACCGGAGGAGCCACCGGCCATGGGCGCGAAACCGATGTCGCTGTCGGCGACTTCGATCCGGATCCGGTCCAGCGGGGCGCCGAGGGCGTCGGCCGCGATCTGGGCGCAGACCGTCCGGGCGCCCGTACCGATGTCGGTGGCGTTGACGCGTACCAGGAAGCCGCCGTCGGGCAGCGCCCGCGCCGAGGCGGCGCAGGGCGAGACCAGGACCGGATACGTGGCCGCAGCCACCCCGCTGCCGATCAGCAGGGGCCCGGCGCCGCGGGACCGGGGGCGTGGATCGCGGTCCTCCCACCCGAAGCGGCGGGCACCCTCGCGCAGACACTCCACCAGGTGCCTGCTGCTGAAGGGCTTGCCGCTGTCGGGCTCGGTGTCCGGCTCGTTGCGGATCCGCAGCTCCACCGGGTCCATGCCGGTCTCGGCGGCCAGTTCGTCCATCGCGGACTCCAGCGCGTACATGCCGGGGCACTCGCCGGGGGCGCGCATCCAGGACGGCGTGGGCACATCGAGCCGCACCACGCGGTGGAGCGTGCGCAGGGCGGGGGTGGCGTACATGACGCGTGCCGGGACCGCGGCCTGCTCCACGAACTCCTTCACGCGGGAGGTGTGCGTCGTCACCTCGTGGACGAGGGAGGTGAGCCGTCCGCCGGCGTCCGCGCCCAGGCGCAGCCGGTGCAGGGTCGGCGCGCGGTGGCCGACGACGGCGGGCAGGTAGCGGCGCGGCAGCGCGACGGTGACCGGCCGGCCGGTCACCCGCGCGGCCATCGCGGCCAGTACCACGTCGGGGCGGGGCGTGCCCTTGGAGCCGAAGCCGCCGCCCACGTGCTCCGCCAGGACCGTGATCCGATCCTCGGACATCTCGAACAACCTGGCGAGTTCCGTGCGTACGGCGCTGGTTCCCTGGCTGGAGGATTGCACCGTCAGCCGGTCCCCTTCCCAACGCGCCGTGCTGCTGTGCGGTTCCATCGGGTGATTGTGCAGCGGCGGTATCCGGTACTCGACGTCGACGCGGGCCGCCGAGGAGGCGAGGGCGCCGTCGGGGTCGCCGTGCCCGGTGACGGCCGGGAACCCTCCGTTGGCCGACTCGGGGACGTACGCCTCCGGATGCGAGGCGGTGAGCGTCACGTCGTGGTTCTCCGCCTCGTACGTGACACGGACGGCGGCGGCGCCGGCCCGTGCCGCCTCCAGCGTCTCGGCCACCACCAGGCCCACGAACCAGCCCCGGTGCGGGACGTGCGGGCTCTGCAGCAGGGCCAGGGTGGGGTCGTCCGGGTCCCCGAGCCGGGGCGCGTTCTCGTGGGTGAGCACCGTCAGTACGCCGGGCAGGGCGAGCGCGGGAGCGGTGTCGACGCCGGTCACCCGGCCCCGCGCGACCGCCGCCGGGACGGGCCAGGCCTGGGCGCGGCCGGGGGCGTCGTACTCGGCGGCGTACCGGGCGGTGCCGGTGACCTTCTCCCGCCCCTCCCGGCGCTCGACTGGAGCGCCCAGGACGGTCTCGGTGCCGGTCATGGAGTCCTCCTCGTGGACGCCGGGTTCAGATCGTGGCCGGCGGGGCGAGCCGGCCCAGTACGTCCAGGGCGAGCCGACGGGCCAGCGGCACCTTGTAGGCGTTGTCCCGCAGCGGCTCGGCGGCGGCGAGCTCCAGGTCGACGGCGTGCTCGAACGCCGCCGTCGTGGGCGCCGCGCCGACCAGCGCGTCCTCGGCCCGCCGCGCCCGCCAGGGCCGGTGCGCCAGCGCTCCGAAGGCGATCTGGGCGCGGTCCACCACCCCGTCCCGCACGTGCAGGACGGCGGCGACGGAGGCCAGGGCGAAGGCGTACGAGGCCCGGTCGCGGGCCTTGCGGTACGCGGAGGGCAGCCGGGCCGTGGCGGACGGCAGGAGCACGCCGGTGATCAGCTCGCCGGGGTGGATCTCGGTGTCCCGCTCCGGGTGCATGCCGGGGAGCCGGTGGAAGTCGGCGGCGGGCACACTGCGCGTGCCCTCGGGGCCGTGCAGTTCGACACGCGCGTCCAGGGCGGCGAGCGCCACCGCCATGTCCGAGGGGTGGGTGGCGATGCACTGCTCGGAGTGGCCGAGCACCGCGTGGTCGCGGTGCACGCCCTCCAGCGCGCCGCAGCCGGTGCCGGGCTCCCGCTTGTTGCAGGGCTTGGAGAGGTCCTGGAAGTAGGGGCAGCGGGTGCGCTGCAGCAGGTTGCCGCCCGTGGTGGCGGAGTTGCGCAGCTGTCCGGAGGCGCCCGCCAGCAGGGCCTGGGACAGCGCCGGGTAGCGGTCGCGGACGGCGGGGTGGGCCGCGAGGTCGCTGTTGCGGACCGTCGCGCCGACGCGCAGCGCACCGTCGGGCAGCTCCTCCACCGCGTCCAGCGGGAGTCGGGTGACGTCGACGAGGGCGGCGGGCGTCTCCACGCCGAGCTTCATCAGGTCGACGAGGTTGGTGCCGCCGCCGAGGTAACGGGCGCCGGGGTGGGCGGCGAACGCGTCCGTGGCCTCGTCGACGCTGCCGGCCCGTACGTAGGCGAAAGGCTTCACTCAGATCACGTCCTCGACCGCGTCGGCGATACGCGGATACGCACCGCACCGGCACAGGTTGCCGCTCATCCGCTCCCGGATCTCCTCCCGGCCCAGCGCAACGGGCTCGCCGGAGGGTGCCGCCGGGTCGGTGACGTGGGACGGGTGCCCGGCCGCGGCCTCGGCGAGCACGCCGACCGCGGAACAGATCTGGCCCGGGGTGCAGTACCCGCACTGGAAAGCGTCGCGCTCCAGGAAGGCGCGCTGCATCGGATGCAGGGCCTCGCCGTCCCCCGCGAGGCCCTCCACAGTGGTGATCTCGCAGCCCTCCAGGGCGACGGCGAGCTGCAGACAGCTGTTGACGCGGCGCCCGTCGACCAGGACCGTACAGGCGCCGCACTGGCCGTGATCGCAGCCCTTCTTGGCGCCCACGAGCCCGAGATCCTCCCTCAGGAGGTCCAGCAGGACCCGGCGATGGTCGACGGTGAGGGTGTGCGGTTTGCCGTTGACGCGGAGCGTGGTCTGCGAGCGGGACGATTCCGGTGGTGAAGCGGGGGCGGCGCCCTCGTACTGGCTGTCCATGGCGTCGGTGACCTTCCGGGACGGGCCGTGCGGCTGTGCCGTCCGCGTATCCACCTCGCGCCGGCTGACACGTGAGGGTGCCCTCAGTCGTCCGTGGTCCACCGCCGGCCCGGCCCCGCGACCACGGGACACGGGGGACGGACGCACGCGTCCGGCTCACGCCGTGCGTGACGCGTACGAGGCCCGGTGGCTCCGGTCCGGCGTCACCGGGCGGCCCGGGACCGAGGCCGGTCCGGCCGGTGACGGTCCCGGTCCGGGAGCGTCAGTCGCCGGGCTCGGCCGGCGGCCGGGAGGTGTCCTGGCCGGGCGCGGGACGGAGTGCTCTGCCGGCGCCCTTGAAGCGTTCCAGCGTGCGGGTCAGCTGCCGCAGCGGGGAGGTCGCGGGAGCCGCGGACGGCGGTGGCCCGGCCGGAGCGGACCCGGCCGACTCCCGGTACGCGGCCAGTGCCTCGGCCGCGCTTTCCGCCGCCTCCCGGTACAGGTCCCGGGACTGCGTCATGGCCTCCAGCGCCTCGGCGTACATGGCCACCAGCTTGCGCTGGCGCTCCAGTTCCTCCTCCACCGTCAGCAGCCGCCAGTCCTCGCGCAGCGCGGTGAGGGCCTCCTGCGCACCGTCCGGCAGCAGCCGGCTCAGCGAGGCGAAGGACGTCACCGCCGCGATCAGGCCGGCGGGCTCCGAGCCGTCCAGGAAGACGGTGCGGACGGAGAAGTCCTGGGCGTCGTAGCCGGACGGGGCCGGGGTGCCGGGCAGCACCACGGCGCCGCCGCGCGGCACCTGGACGCCGAAGTCCTCCAGTGCCCAGTTGACCACCCGCAGCTGCTGCGGTGCGGCGCGGTGCTCGACGACGAGGTGCCGCAGGCCGGGCGGCAGCCGAGCGGCGAGCGGTACCCGGCCGCGATGGTCGGGGGTCATCGCCTCGTGCACGACGACGTGGATGTTCCACGGGCTGCGGCCGGCCGCCTTGAGCAGCCGGCGTACCGCCTTGTCGTCGTCCGGCAGGGTGTTGATGCCCCGCAGCCGCAGCCCCGTGGCGGCGTCGCGGTCCCAGGTGACGTCCGGGTCGTCGGGCCAGAACATCGTGGCGGGAGAGGGCCAGGCGGCGTCCCAGGCCTCCTCGGCCTCCGCGAGGATGGTCCACTCCTGACCTCCGGCCGAGCCCGGCTCCAGGAGCAGCCGGGCCCGCACGGTGACGGCCCCCGGGGCCTTCCAGCGCGCCTCGAAGATCCGGACGCCGGCGGCCGCGTCGTCCGGCCGCTCCTCGGGCAGTTCCAGGAAGTCGTCGATGCCGCGGCTGTCCTTCAGCCGCTGCAGGGTGTGCCGGACGGTGTCCTCCGCCGCGGATCCGACGTGGCGGCCGCGAGCGGGCCACACCGTGGGCGGAGTCGTGGGGTGGGCGGTGGCGGAGGTCGGCATGAGTCCTCGGGAAGCAGGTGCACGGACACAGGCAAGTATCGTCGCGGCAGGTCGGCGGAGAGCACCCGGGGGTCCGCCGACCGGGCGGGTCGTGACGCGGTCGCGGTGCGGTCGGCGGGGCCCCGGACGCGCCATGGGCGAAGGTGGGCGAAAGCACGGCGAACCCGACCGTACGGCACGAGAAGGAGCGACCCGGTGAACCTCGACCTCGGCGGACGAACCGCGTTGGTGACGGGCTCCTCGCAGGGCATCGGCGCGGCGATCGCCGCCGGACTGGCCCGGGCCGGCGCCACGGTGGGCGTCAACGGACGCGACGCCGCCCGACTGGAGGAGAGCGTCGGGAAACTGCGGGCCGAGGTGCCGGACGGCGCGTTCGTGCCGGTCGCGGCCGACCTGGGTACCGAGGAGGGCGCCGCGCGGGCCCTGGAGGCGCTGCCCGACATCGACATCCTCGTGAACAATCTCGGCGTCTTCGGCGCGGCGCCCGCGCTGGAGATCAGCGACGACGAGTGGCGCCGCTACTTCGAGATCAACGTCCTCGCGGGCGTCAGGCTGACGCGCGCCCATCTCCCCCGGATGAGGGAACGCGGCTGGGGCCGGGTGCTCTACATCGCGAGTGACTCCGCCGTCGCCATCCCGGCCGAGATGATCCACTACGGGATGTCCAAGACGGCGCTGCTCGCGGTCGGCCGCGGCTTCGCCAAGGAGGCGGCGGGCAGCGGCGTCACGGTGAACTGCGTCATCGCCGGACCCACCCGCACCGAAGGCGTCGAGGACTTCGTGTACCAGCTGGTCGACCGCGACCTGCCCTGGGAGGAGGCGCAGCGCGCCTTCATGCGCGAACACCGCCCGCAGTCGCTGCTCCAGCGGCTCATCGAGCCGGAGGAGATCGCCAACCTCGTCGTCTACCTGAGCTCACCCCAGGCGTCCGCCACGACCGGCGCGGCCGTCCGTGTCGACGGGGGATACGTCGACTCCATCCTCCCGTAGCGGACCGGCGGCCGTACCGGACGCGTGGCCCGGCGGCGGTGCCGGTGGCGTCACTCGTCCGGTGATGCCGCGCGCCGCCGGTCCGCCTCGTCCCAGGCCCGGGTGTCCCGCGGCTCCACGTACGGCTCGTCGTCGGGCGGGTGTCCGCCGTCGATCACCCGCTGCCGGGCCAGCTCGGCGTCGAACTCCAGGCCGAGCAGGATGGCCAGGTTCGTCACCCACAGCCACACCAGGAAGATGATGACACCGGCCAGGGTGCCGTACGTCTTGTTGTACGAGCCGAAGTTGGCCACGTAGAAGGCGAACCCGGCGGAGGCGACCAGCCAGATCAGCAGGGCGAGCAGGCTGCCCGGCGAAACCCACTTGAAGCCCCGGACCCGGGCGTTCGGGGTGGCCCAGTACAGGATCGCGATCATGAACGTGACGAGCACGACCAGCACCGGCCACTTGGCGATCGACCACACCGTCATCGCGGTGTCGCCGAGGCCCAGCGCGGTGCCCGCCTGCTGGGCCAGGCTGCCGGTGAACACGACGATGAGCGCGCTGACCACGGCGAGCACGAGCAGCACCACGGTCAGGGCGACCCGCAGCGGCAGCACCTTCCACACCGGCCTCCCCTCGGGCACGTCGTAGACCGCGTTCGCGGCGCGGATGAACGCCGCGATGTAGCCGGACGCCGACCAGACGGCGCCGACCAGGCCGACCACCGCCAGTACGGAGCCCAGCCCGGCCTTGGCCTGCAACTGTTCCACCGCGTCGGAGATGATGTCCCGCGCGGATCCGGGCGCGAGCTTCTGGAGGTTGTCCAGGACTTCCTGGGTGGCGGACTGCCCGGCGATCCCGAGCAGCGAGACCAGCACCAGCAGGGCCGGGAACAGCGACAGGATGCCGTAGTAGGTCAGGGCGGCGGCGCGGTCGGTCAGCTCGTCGTCCTTGAACTCGGCGATCACGCGCCGCAGCAGTGCGGACCACGAGCGCTTCGGCAGTTCGGTGGGGGAGTCGGGAGCGGCACGCTCGGTGGAGGAGCCAGGGCCGTAGTCCTCGGGCGCCGCCCTGTCCGGAGCCGTTCCGTCCGCCGTTCCCTCCGGTGTGGCGTCCTTCGTGTGCTTCCCGCGATGGGGGAGATGCAGTCGGGCCATGGACCCCGGGTTGCCCGTCTCGGCGTGCCCACGCACCCGTGCGCGGGATGCGTGCCGGGTGTGCGGCGTCACCCGAAGCGGCGCCCGCCCACTCCTGGTCCGGGGCGGCGGGACGTCTCCACAGTGGTCCGCGCGGACAGGTCCCGCCCACCGTCCGCGTCGGGGCGGGCCTGCCCGCGCCGTCCCCCGCCCGCAGGACCCCGGGGCCCCTCGCACGGCCGAAACACCGCAGTATGCCGCAGCGCGCGCACGTTCCTCTGGAAAATGCCAAAGCGCTCACCGCATGCGTGCACTTTCCGTAGTCTCGGCGTCACGTTCGCGGTACACAGCCGTGCAGGGGAGGGGATCCGGCGTGCCCGGGATCGACGAGAGTCTGCTGGAAGCCATGCGACTGCCCGGCGCGCGGGGCGCGTCGCTGGTCGACTGGATCAGTGGTCTCGCCCTGGGCGCCGTCGGCGAGGCGCCGGGCGGCGACTGGGAGGCGACGGCGGCGGAGACCGCGGAACTGGCCCGGCACGTCGCGGAGAGCGGCTCCCTGGCGGCGGCCGGTGCCCCCGGCGCCGCCGGTCCCGTCGTCGCGCCGGAGAAGGAACCGCCGGTCGAGGACATGATCGCCACCACCGCCGACGCCTACCACCTGCTCAGGTTCGTCAGCACCCCGTTCGACAGCACCGTATTCCTCCACCTGTGGCTGGACCGCCACGACGGAAACCTCGCCCTGGCCCGCATCCGGCTGGCCGAGATGGCGGATCGTCTGGTGCTCGGATGACCCTGACGACCGCCTGGACCACGCACGGAACGACGTCGGCGGCGCTCGGCGCACTCGCCGCCGAGGAGGCGACCGGTGCCCTCTCGGGCGAGCGGGGCATCGTCTACCTGTCGGCCGGCCGGGTCGTGCACGTGGAGTCCGCCTTCGCCCCGGACCTCGGAGCACTGCTCACCCGCAGCGGCGCCCTCGCGCCGGACGGCTGGTGGGACGCGATCGACCGCGGCGGCACGCAGGCCCGGGTCGGACACCGGCTCGTGGACAGCGGCCGGCTCGCCGCGGGGGCACTGGAGGTCTGCCACCTGGGCGCGCTCTTCGACGCCGCGTACTTCGTCCTCGCCCATGACGCGCGTGCGCACCGCTTCCGGCCCGGTGCGGTGCACTGGCTCGGCACCGTGCGGTCCGTACCGGTCGACGTCGTCGTCCGCGAGTCCGGACGCCGGCGCGCGCTGCTGGACCGTATATGGCCGGACCCCGACATCGACACCGTCCCCCTCACCCGGGTGCCCGGCGCCGGCGCCGCCGACCTGCCGGTGCGGCGCAGCCGGACCCTGACGCAGGTCGACGGCGTCCGCACCGCCGCCCAGATCGCCTCGGCGCTCGCCTGCCGCACGTACCACATCCTCGTCGAACTGCGCCGCCTGGCCGCCGACGGCCTCGTCACCGCCGCGCCGCCCGCGCCCGAGCCCCTCGCTCCGGCCACTCAGCCGGACGGCGTCGTGTGGGACGACCCGGACACGGCTCTGCTGCGACGGCTTCGAGCCGCCTTGGAGGCCCTGTGATCCGCGCGCGTCGCCAGCGTGCCGAAAGGAGACTGCTCATGGCCGTCGAGAGCGACGTCCTGGACGAACTGCACCGACTGCGCAACCGCGTGCCCCAGTTGACCGGTTCGCTTGCGGCCACCGTCGACGGGCTCGTCCTGGCCCACGACGCGCCGGGCACCGAACCCGAAGGCCTTGCCGCGCTCACCGCCGCCGCCCTCGGCGTCGCGCAGCGCATGGCGGACGCCACCGCGCGGGGCGGCTTCCGCGAGCTGCTGCTGCGCGGGGCCGACGGCTACGTCGCCACCTACGCCGCCGGTCCGGCCGCCGTGCTCACCCTGCTCGCCGAAGGCCGGGTCAACGTGGGCCGGCTGCATTTGGAGGGCCGGCGCAGCGGCGCCCGGATCGGGGAGCTGGTCGTCGCGCGCCTCGGCCACGACCGCGGTCGCACCCCGGCCGCCGAACACACCACGACACTCCCGGCGGACCCGGCCCGCCCCATCGGCACCCTGCCGGTGCGCACCCCGCAGCGGCCCGCCCACCAGCCGACTCCGCAGGCCGGCGGCCACCGCCGGCTGACCTGATCAACCGATCACCACCGATCGTCAGCGATCACGAACCGAGCACCGATTACGTCCGGAAAGGAACCCACGCATGGCCAACCTGGAGACCTCGCTCAAGGAATGCCTCAGCTCCATCGACGGAGCGACCGCCGCCGCGCTGGTCGACTACACCAGCGGGATGGCCCTCGGCACGCTGGGCGGCGGCAAGGACTTCAACCTGGAGGTCGCCGCCGCAGGCAACACCGACGTCGTGCGGTCCAAGCTGCGCACGATGGAGCACCTCGGTCTGAAGGAGGAGATCGAGGACATCCTGATCACCCTGAACACGCAGTACCACATGATCCGCCTGCTCAAGGGCCGTGGCGGGAACGGGCTGTTCCTCTACCTGGTGCTCGACGCGAGCCGCGCCAACCTGGCGATGGCCCGCCACCAACTGCGCCGGATCGAGAACGACCTGGAGGTCTGACCTCCGAAGAACCGCGGAACCGGGCGCGGGGGGGGGGGGGGGGGCCCCCCCCCCCCCCCCCCCCCCCCCCCCCCCCCCCCGGCCGGGGCCGCCCCCCCCCCCCCGGCCCCCCCGCGCCCCCCCCCCCCCCCCCCCCGGGCCCCCCGGCAGTAGCA
>NZ_JBIRHU010000023.1:0-142298 GCF_044328675.1 Streptomyces sp. NPDC017890 | reverse complement strand
GCCCGGTTACATATCGAACCCGGAAGCTAAGCCTTACAGCGCCGATGGTACTGCAGGGGGGACCCTGTGGGAGAGTAGGACGCCGCCGAACAATCATTCAAAGGAAACCCCGCACCGGGAACGGTGCGGGGTTTTCTGCGTTCAACGGGCAGTCGGGATGACAGGGTGGGGCCAGTCGGCCCCACCCCTCACAAGCGTCCCGCCGCCTTCAGCTCGAGATATGCGTCGGCCAGTGCCGGGGCCAGTTCGTCAGGGACCGCGTCGACGACTGTGACGCCGTGCCGGCGAAGCTGATCCGCAGTGCGGTGGCGTTCCGCCTGAGCCTGGGCCGCCGCCGCGGCCTCGTAGACAGCGTCCGCGTTACCGCGGGCCCGGGCCATCCGGGAGATGTGCGGATCCGCAACCGATGCCAGGACGACAGCGTGTCGCTGAGTCAGTCGCGGCAGGACGGGCAGCAACCCTTCCTCGATCGGGGCAGCGTCGAGTGTCGTGAGCAGCACGATCAGGGAACGGCGGGGGGCGGATCGGAGAGCGGTGGCGGTGAGGCCGCGGGCATCGGTCTCCACGAGCTCCGGTTCGAGGGGCGCCATCGCGCTGACCAAGGACGGGAGTACGTCGCCCGCCGTACGGCCCTGGACGAGAGCACGCACTCGACGGTCGTACGCGAGGAGATCGACACGGTCGCCGGCACGGGAAGCCAGGGCGGCCAGGAGCAAGGTGGCGTCCATGGACGCGTCGAGGCGGGGAGCGTCGCCCACGCGGCCGGCCGAGGTGCGGCCGGTGTCGAGGACGAGCAGGATGTGCCGGTCGCGTTCAGGGCGCCAGGTACGTATGGCGACGGTGGACTGGCGGGCTGTCGCGCGCCAGTCGATGGAACGGGTGTCGTCACCGGGAACGTACTCGCGCAGGCTGTCGAACTCCGTGCCCTGTCCGCGGGTGAGCACGCTGGTGCGGCCGTCGAGTTCGCGGAGACGGGACAGCTTGGACGGGAGGTGCTTGCGGCTCGTGAACGGGGGAAGGACGCGTACCGACCAGGGGACCCGGTGGGTGCCCTGGCGGGTGAAGAGGCCCAGGGGGCCGTACGAGCGGACCGTGACCCGGTCCGACTGACGGTCGCCGCGGCGGGTGGGGCGTAGACGGGTGGTGACGCGTCGACGCTCACCGGCCGGCACCGTCACGCGGTGGCGGGAGGCCGCCGATTCCGTGCCGGGCTGCCAGCTGCTGGGCGGCCAGGCGTCGCGGAGATGGGCGCGCAGCGGCCGGTTGGACGGATTGGCGACCGTCAGAGTGACGTCGGCGGTGTCGCCCAGGCGCGTGGAAGTGTCGCCGGAGCGGGTCAGGCGCAGCCCTCGTACGGGCGCGGCCAGGGCGAAGTCGCAGGCGCAGGCCACGGCCAGCGGGGCGTTGACCGCGAGGATGCCCGTCCAGCCGGGATCCCAGATGCCGATGGGGACGGAGCCCAGAGCCGCGAGAAGGGCGGCGCGTCCGGTGAATGCCATCAGCGGGGCACGGGGACGTGGGCGAGGACCGCGGTGATCACCGAGTCCGTGGTCACGCCCTCCATCTCGGCCTCCGGGCGGAGCTGGACGCGATGCCGGAGCGTGGGAAGGGCGAGAGCCTTCACATCGTCGGGGATGACGTAGTCGCGGCCGGTCAGCCAGGCCCACGCTCGGGAGGCGGAGAGCAGCGCCGTGGCCCCGCGCGGGGAGACGCCGAGGGTGAGGGACGGAGACTCGCGGGTGGCGCGGCAGATGTCGACGACGTAGGCCGTGACCTCGGGGGAGACCGTTGTCTTGGCCACTTCCGCGCGGGCCGCCTCCAGGTCGGCGGCGTTCGCCACGGGGCGTACGCCGGCGGCGCGCAGGTCGCGCGGATCGAAGCCGGAGGCGTGGCGGGTGAGGACGTCGATCTCGTCCTGCCGGGACGGGAGAGGGACGGTGAGCTTGAGCAGGAAGCGGTCCAGCTGGGCTTCCGGGAGGGGGTAGGTGCCCTCGTACTCGACCGGGTTCTGGGTGGCCGCGACCAGGAAGGGCTCGGGAAGCGGGCGGGGGGTGCCGTCGACCGTGACCTGGCGTTCCTCCATGGCTTCGAGGAGGGACGACTGGGTCTTCGGGGGCGTGCGGTTGATCTCGTCGGCGAGCAGCAGGTTGGTGAAGGCCGGGCCGGGCTGGAAGGAGAACTCGGCGGTGCGTGTGTCGTAGACCAGGGAGCCGGTGACGTCGCTCGGCATCAGGTCGGGGGTGAACTGGACGCGCTTGGTGTCCAGTTCGGTGGCTGCGGCCAGGGCGCGGACGAGGAGGGTCTTGGCGACGCCGGGGACGCCTTCGAGGAGGACGTGGCCGCGGCACAGGAGCGCTACGACGAGACCGGTCACGGCGGCGTCCTGGCCGACCACGGCCTTCGCGATCTCGGCGCGCAGGGACTCCAGGGCGGCGCGGGCGTTGCCCGGGTCCCCGGTCTGCCCGGCGTTGTCAGTGGTCGGGTCCATCATGGACGGCGTACCTCTCTTTCGAGGGCGTCGAGTTGGTCGGCGAGGGAGATGAGGGCCGCGTCGTCACCGGGCGGCGGGCCGAAGAGGAGGGTGTGCAGGGACTGTCCGTCGCCGTGTTCGCCACGTAGGCGGGCGGACAGGGCGGGGAGCAGAGCCTCAGGCGCGTGCGCCTGGGTGACGGGAGTGCCTACGAGGGGGGCGAGGCGGGCGCGGGTGGCGGAGCGCAGAGCGGTGGCCGCGCGGTCGCGGGCGCCCGCCTTGCGGTAGAGGCGGGCGTGGCCTTCGGCGGTCTCGGAGGCGCGGATCGCGACGGGGAGTTTTTCGGGCACCAGGGGGCCGAGCCGGCGTGCCCGCCACAGGGCCGCGAGGGCGGCGGCGATGAAGAGCTGCAGGGTGCCCCACAGCCAGCCGGAGGGGAGCAGGTCGAAGAAGCTGCGCTCGTCGTCCGGGGCGGTGGTGTCGGAGAGCGAGGGGAGGTACCAGACCAGGTGGTCGCGGGAGCCGAGGAGCTGGAGGGCGAGCGAGGCGTTGCCGTGCTCGTCGAGGTGGTTGTTGTAGAAGATGTCGGGGGCGCCGAGGAGGACCGTGTCACCCGGGGTGCCCTCCTGGGCTGCCTCACCGGAAGTCTCGGGGATGCGAAGCATTGTGGCCAGGCGTCGGCTGGGGTAGCAGGCGTCGGCTTCGGCGTGGGCGCTGCTGTAGCGGATGCCGCCCGTGTCCGCGGTGCCCGCGCGCCGGGCGGCGGGCAGGTCGCAGGCGGGGGCCAGCGTCGAATCGAGGCTGAGCGCGGGGTCAGCGGTGACGCCGGGGGCGAGTCGTTCGACGGCGGGGCCGCCCGGGGCCACCAGGACGGTACGGCCGCCGGAGCCCTCGACCGCGGAGTGCAGCCGCGTCTGCTGGTGCTCGGTCAGGAGGTCGGGGGCGGCGACCAGCAGGGTGGTGTCCGGGCCGGCCGCGGCGCGCGCCTCGTCCAGGGTGGTGACCACGCGCGTGGACACGCCCCGGTCGGCGAGGAGTTCGGCGACGGCCCGGCTGCCGTAGGGGTCGGCGGAGCGCGGGTCGAGTTCGCCGTGCCGGGCGTCGGAGCGGACGACGGCGATCGCGACGGCACCGGCGAGCAGCACGACGAGCGCGAGCGCGACACCCCGCGCGCGCGTCCACACCTGGCGGGCGGTGGGCGACGCCGAGGTGGTGGGGAGCGTGGCCTCGGTGGTCATTCGGAGACTCCCTGGCGGGTGCTCGAGTCCGCGCTGCCGGCCGTACCGGCGGCCGTGCTGCCCACCGGCTGTGGCTTGCTGCGTTCCAGGTCCGAGTCGAGTTCGGTGAGGCGCCGGTACGACTGCTCGCTGCCGGGACGGCCGCCGTACGTGACGTCGTCGAAGTCCCGGGCGGCGGCGTGCAGCCGGCCAGCGTGGGCGGGCAGGGCGCGGCCGGCCTCGGTGGCCGCCTCGTCGGCGGTGCGGCCGGGGCGGATGTCGAGGAGGGCGCGTTCCTCCAGGGCGCGGACGACGGCCCGCATGCGTTCCTGGACGGCCTGGTTCCAGTGTCCCCGGGCGGCATGCGCCTCGGCGGCGGCGCGGTGGTCGGCGGCGCTGCGGGGGCGGTCGTCGAACAGGGCGGGGGCGGAGGCCGGTCCGCGACGCGGGGTGCCCAGGCGCCACCAGAGGGCGCCCAGCACCGCCACGGCGGCCACGATGACGACGATCAGGCCGAGCGTCCCTCCGGGGGTCGCGGTGGACGCGCGGCTGAACAGGTCGTCGATCCAGTCCCAGAAGGCGTTCAGGGCCCGCTGGAACCAGCTGGGGTCGTTCTCGTGGTACATCCGCTTGGACAGCTCGCGGCGTGCGGCCTCCCGCGCCGGATCGCGCGGGATCGTCACCGGCGGTTCGTCACCGGAGCGCGACAGCGACAGCACGGGCGTGTCGCCGGTGCGCGACAACGTCCGTACGGCGGTGCGTGACAGCACGTCTGTGAGAACTCCCCCCGCCGGGCTCACCGCATCAGCTCCCAGGGTTGGTGCCGGGAGTGCCGGAGCCCGGGAGGCCGGCGGCGCGGGCCAGTTCGAGGTCGAGGGCCTCGCGGCGGATGCGCTGGTCGATGTACAGCAGCACGGCGACGCCCGCCGTGATCGGGAAGGTGATCATCGAGCCGATCACCGAGCCGATGCCGCTGACGACGAGGAACGTCCAGCCGAGGTCCCCGGTGCCCTCCAGGAAGCCGCCGACACCGTCGCCGCCGAGGGCCGCGGCGAGGAAGGCGAAGGGGATGATGATGATCGACGCGACGACGTTCGCGATGATCGTCGCGAGCAGCTGGATGCCGAAGACCCGCCACCAGGAGCCGCGCACGAGCTTCATGGAACGGCTCATCGCCTTCTTGATGCCCTGCTTCTCCAGCATCAGCGTGGGCGACGCCAGCGAGAAGCGGACCATGAGCCACACCGTGACGACGCCGGCCGCCAGGAAGCCCAGGACGGTCAGGGCCACGCCCGCGTCGCCGCCGCCCGCGGCCGTGACGAGGAGACCTGGTGCCATGCCGGCCATGACGATGCCGAAGACGATGAGCAGCAGGAGAAGGATCAGGCCGAACAGCTTCAGGATCTGAGGGCGGGCGTCCCGCCACGCCTCGCCGATGGTCACCGGCTTGCCGAGTACGGCGCGGCTGGTGACGGTCGTCAGCAGGGCGGTGGCCAGGACGGTGCCGATCAGGGAGATCACGAAGATGACACCCGAGTTGATCGTGGTGTCGGTCAGGGCGTCGCCGAGTTCGCTCAGGGTGGCATCGGGGTCGTTGAGGGCTTCGGTGCCGGTGTTGTCCAGGACGAGGCCCTGGAGCAGCACGACGATGATCTCCGTGAAGACCGCGACGGTCAGCGAGATGCCGAGGACCGTGCGCCAGTAGGTGCGCATGGTGGAGACCGCCCCGTCGAGGATCTCGCCGACGCCGAGCGGGCGGAGCGGGATCACACCGGGCTTGGCCGCGGGCGGGGGACCACCCCATCCGCCGCCCCATCCGCCGTGCCCGCCAGGCGGGCCGTAGCCGCCGCCCGGGCCGCCGTAGCCGCCGGGACCGCCGTAGCCGGGGTGGCCGGAGGGCGGGGTGCCCCAGCCCGGGTCGGGCGGTGGGGGAGGCGGGACCTGGCCGGGGCCGGTCGGTGCGGACCACTGGCCGGGGGGCGGCTGCTCCTTGGACCACTTCGTGCCGGGACTCGTCGGTTCCGCGCCCGGCTGGTCCGCGGGCTGCGCCGGCTGATCGGGGCCGGGGCCGGGGCGGCCGGCGGGCTCGGCGGGGCCGGACGCGCCGGGCTCCCGCCCGTCGGACGGGGCGGATCCGGGCGAGGCCCAGCCCGGAGTGTCGTTCATCGTCGCTCCTTCACGGTGCCCGTCCGCGGTCGCGGCGGCAGGTTGGCAGCCATCGTGCCATGGGGTGGCCGGGTGCGGACCGGGCGCGGTACGGGCTGCGCACCTTCAATTGTCCGCCTGACAGGGGGAGACTGACCGCATGGCTGATCAGTACGCACAAAGCGGCGAGGACAAGCGGCCGACCGGGATACCGGTTCTTCGCTGGGAGGAACCTCCCGAAGGTCCGGTGCTGGTTCTGCTGGATCAGACCAGGCTTCCGGCCGATGAGGTCGAACTGGTCTGCACGGACGCGTCCGCGCTCGTGGAGGCGATCCGCTCGCTCGCCGTGCGCGGGGCACCGCTGCTCGGCATCGCGGGCGCCTACGGCGTCGCGCTCGCCGCCGTCCGGGGCTTCGACGTGCAGGAGGCCGCGACCGCGCTGGCGGGGGCCCGCCCCACCGCGGTCAACCTCGCCGTCGGTGTGCGCCGGGCGCAGGCCGCCCACCAGGAGGCCTTCGCCAGGACCGGCGACTCCCAGCGGGCCGCCGCGGCGGCACTGGCCGCGGCGCGGGCGCTGCACCGGGAGGACGCCGAGGCCAGCGCCAGGATGGCCGCGCACGGGCTGGCGCTGCTGGACGAGCTGCTGCCCGCCGGCGGGCACCGGATCCTGACGCACTGCAACACCGGATCGCTCGTGTCGGGCGGTGAGGGGACAGCGCTCGCGGTGGCGCTCGCGGCGCACCGGTCGGGGCGGCTGCGGCGCCTGTGGGTGGACGAAACGCGTCCCTTGCTGCAAGGTGCTCGCCTGACGGCATACGAGGCGGCCCGCCACGGTATGGCGTACACCTTGCTCACCGACAACGCGGCCGGTTCGCTGTTCGCGGCGGGTGAGGTGGACGCGGTGCTCATCGGTGCGGACCGCATCGCGGCCGACGGTTCGGTGGCGAACAAGGTGGGCAGCTATCCGCTCGCCGTGCTCGCGCGGTACCACCATGTGCCGTTCATCGTGGTGGCACCGGTCACGACGGTGGACCCGGACACGCCGGACGGGGCGTCCGTCGAGGTCGAACAGCGCCCCGGATACGAGGTGACCGAGGTCACAGCACCGCAGGTGCCGGTGGCAGGAGCGGGAGGCGGGATTCCGGTGGCACCCCTGGGGACCCAGGCGTACAACCCGGCGTTCGACGTGACTCCGCCCGAACTGGTGACGGCGATCGTCACCGAGGAGGGCGCGGTTTCGCCCGTGACGACCGGGGCTCTGGCAGAGCTGTGTGCCAGGTCACGCCAGGTAACGATTAGCTAATGGGATGATGTCGTTTATGAAGGGACGAGTCCTTGTCGTCGACGACGACACCGCACTGGCCGAGATGCTCGGCATTGTGCTGCGTGGTGAGGGTTTTGAGCCATCTTTCGTAGCCGACGGCGACAAGGCGCTGGCCGCCTTCCGGGAGACCAAGCCGGACCTGGTGCTGCTCGACCTGATGCTGCCCGGCCGGGACGGCATCGAGGTGTGCCGCCTGATCAGGGCGGAGTCGGGTGTGCCGATCGTGATGCTGACGGCGAAGAGTGACACCGTCGACGTCGTGGTGGGTCTGGAGTCGGGTGCCGACGACTACATCGTGAAGCCGTTCAAGCCGAAGGAGTTGGTGGCTCGTATCCGGGCGCGCCTGAGGAGGTCCGAGGAACCGGCGCCGGAGCAGCTCGCCATAGGCGACCTGGTCATCGACGTGGCCGGTCACTCTGTGAAGCGGGAGGGCCAGTCGATCGCGCTGACGCCGCTGGAGTTCGACCTGCTGGTGGCGCTGGCCCGCAAGCCGTGGCAGGTGTTCACGCGTGAGGTGCTCCTCGAGCAGGTCTGGGGCTACCGGCACGCGGCCGACACCCGGCTGGTCAATGTGCATGTGCAGCGGCTGCGCTCCAAGGTCGAGAAGGACCCGGAGAAGCCGGAGATCGTGGTGACCGTCCGCGGCGTCGGTTACAAGGCCGGGCCGAGCTGACATGAGCAGGGACAGTGCCGCTTCGGCGCCCGGCCGCTCCGGGGCCCGCGCCGGACGGCCTGTCGGCCACACGCCCGCCGGCTCCCGCTGGAGCCGTCTGCTGGAGGGCGGGCTGCTGCACGGCGGGGTACAGGGCAGCCCGGTGCTCCGTCTTTTCATGCGCTGGGTGCGCCGTCCGCTGCTGCCCGTCATGCGGCTGTGGCGGCGCAACATCCAGCTCAAGGTCGTCGTCACCACGCTGCTGATGTCGCTGGGCGTGGTGCTGCTGCTCGGTTTCGTGGTGATCGGACAGGTCCGCAACGGGCTGCTGGACGCGAAGGTGAAGGCGTCCCAGAGCCAGGCCACCGGCGGTTTCGCGGTCGCCAAGCAGAAGGCCGAAGAGGCGGCCAGCGTGACCGGCGACGACGGTGTCCCCGTGATGCCCGTGGACGGCCGGCCCCCGCAGAACGTCATCCAGTGGATGAGTGAACTGGTGAAGTCGCTCTCCAGCGGTGGCCAGGGCGCCTTCGACGTGGTCACCCTCCCCATGGGCGGGGAGAGCGGCAGCGGGCGCGGCCCGCGCGCCTCCGGCTTCGTCAACTGGTCGGCCAGCGTGCCCGAGGATCTGCGGGAGCGGATCGACGGCAGCACGGCGGCGGCGCAGAGCTACACCCGGATCGTCTACGACTCCGACGAGGCCTCGCAGCCCGGCCTGGTCATCGGCAAGCAGGTCAACGACCCGAACGGTGAGCCGTACCAGCTCTACTACCTCTTCCCGCTCACGCAGGAGGAGAAGTCGCTCAGCCTGGTCACAGGCACGCTGGCGACGGCCGGGCTCTTCGTCGTGGTGCTGCTCGGGGCCATCGCCTGGCTCGTGGTGCGTCAGGTCGTCACGCCCGTACGGATGGCGGCGAGCATCGCGGAGCGGCTGTCCGCGGGGCGGCTGCAGGAACGGATGAAGGTCACCGGCGAGGACGACATCGCGCGGCTCGGCGAGGCCTTCAACAAGATGGCGCAGAACCTGCAGCTGAAGATCAGCCAGCTGGAGGACCTCTCGCGGATGCAGCGGCGGTTCGTCTCCGACGTGTCGCACGAGCTGCGGACGCCGCTGACGACCGTGCGGATGGCCGCCGACGTCATCCATGACGCGCGCGTGGACTTCGATCCGGTGACCGCGCGGTCGGCCGAGCTGCTCGCCGACCAGCTGGACCGGTTCGAGACCCTGCTCGCGGACCTGCTGGAGATCAGCCGCTTCGACGCGGGCGCGGCGGCGCTCGAGGCGGAGCCGATAGATCTCAGGGAGGTCGTACGGCGGGTCGTCGGCGGGGCGGAACCGCTCGCCGAGCGCAAGGGCACGCGGATACGCGTCGTCGGCGACCAGCAACCCGTCGTCGCCGAGGCGGACGCCCGGCGAGTGGAGCGGGTACTGCGCAACCTCGTCGTCAACGCCGTCGAGCACGGCGAGGGCAACGACGTCGTCGTCAAGCTCGCCGCGGCCGGCGGCGCGGTCGCCGTCGCCGTGCGCGACTACGGCGTCGGTCTCAAGCCGGGCGAGGCCACCCGCGTCTTCAGTCGCTTCTGGCGGGCCGACCCGGCACGCGCGCGTACCACCGGCGGTACGGGTCTGGGGCTGTCCATCGCCCTGGAGGACGCGCGGCTGCACGGAGGCTGGCTGCAGGCCTGGGGAGAGCCGGGGGGCGGGTCGCAGTTCCGGCTGACGCTGCCCAGGACCGCGGACGAGCCGCTGCGCGGCTCACCGATACCGCTGGAGCCGACGGACTCTCGGCGCAATCGCGGGCCGGGCGACGCGGGCCTCCACGACGCCGGTCCGCAGCACGGCGCGGACCGGGCGGCCACCGTTCCGGCGCAGGCGTCGGTCGGGCAGGCGACCGCGGTGTCCGCGCGGGGGCCGATCCCGCCGCGGTCGGCAACGGCGGCCCCCACGGCCGACCCGACGGCACTGCCCGGCAACGGCGCGCGTGTGGTGCCGCGGCCCGTGTCGGGCGCCCGGAGACAGGACGGCGCGACCGTGCCGGAGGCGGAGAGCCGCCCGGACGCCGGGCCGGAGGACTCGAACACGCAAGGGGAGGCATCTCGTGGGCGCTGACCGCGAGGGGAGCGGTCGGCGGGGGCCGGCACGCGCGGTGACGTACGCCGTCTGCGGCGTCGTACTGCTGGCCGGGTGTGCGTCCATGCCCGACAGCGGGGACCTGCGGGGCGTGGAATCCACGCCCCGGCAGGACCCGCAGGTGCGGGTGTTCGCCATGCCGCCGCGGGAGGACGACTCGCCCACGGAGATCGTGCAGGGCTTCCTGGAGGCACTGACCAGCAACGAGCCGCAGTACGAGACGGCGCGCAAGTACCTGACGGGTGAGGCCGCGAAGACCTGGCGGCCCGAGCGGTCCACGACGGTGCTCACGGGCGGGCCGGGAACCGAGTCCGACCACTCGGGAAGCCGCGACGACGCCGACGGCTACTCGGTCACGCTGACCGGCACCAGGGTCGCCACGGTGGACGCGGAGCAGTCGTACGCGCCGGCGGACGGCCAGTACCGCGAACCGGTGCACCTCACCCGGGACAACAAGAGCGGGCAGTGGCGCATCGACGTGCTGCCGCAGGGCGTCATCATGGGCAGGTCGGACTTCCAGCGCACCTACATGTCCGTCAACAAGTACTATTTCGCCTCGAACACCGCTGCCACCACACCGGCCGGTACGAGCGCGCAGCCGGCGGCCGTCGCCGACCCCGTCTACGTGCGCCGGCTCGTGGACCCCGTGACCCAGGTGGTGCGTTCCCTGATCAGCGGGCCGACGAGGCGGCTCGGGCCCGTGGTCAGGTCGAGCTTCCCGCCCGGTACGGCACTGGCGAAGACCGGCGACTCGCTGACGCCCGACGAGCACAACAAGCTGGTGGTGCCGCTGAACGACAGGGTCGCCCGAGTCGGCTCGGAGAAGTGCGACGAGATGGCGGCCCAGCTCCTCTTCTCGCTGCAGAACCTCACGCCGGTGGTGGACGAGGTCGAGCTGCGCTCGGGCGGCAGGCAGCTGTGCTCGCTCACCGAGGACCGGGCCGAGGCGGTCGCGACGCGCGGTTCGGCCCAGCGGCCCGACTACCTGTACTTCATAGGTGGCGAGAACCGCCTGGTGCGCATCGCCGCGGGCAGCAACGGGACGAGGCCGGACCGCGTTCCCGGGGCGCTGGGCGAGGGCGTGGTGGGCCTGCGGTCGGTGGCGGTGTCGCGGGACGAGCACAGTGCGGCCGCGATCGGTCTCGACAACAAGGCGCTGTACGTCGGCTCGCTGGTGTCGGGTGGTTCGCTCGGTGACCCCGTGCTGGTCAGCAAGGGCAAGACGGAGGAGAACCGGCTGACGCCGCCCAGCTGGGACGCGCAGGGAGACCTGTGGATCGCCGACCGCGACCCGGCCGACTCCCGGCTGCTGCTGCTCAAGGAGGGCAAGGGCGAGCCGGTGGAGGTGCGGACCCCGGGCCTGGACGGGAGGGTGCAGGCCGTGCGGGTGGCGGCCGACGGCGTGCGGATCGCGCTCATCGTGGAGAAGGACGGCAAACGGTCACTGCTCATCGGACGGATCGAGCGGGACGGGGAGGCCGGCGAACCGTCCGCGGTCACCGTCCTCGGACTGCGCTCCGCCACCCCCGAACTGGAGGAGGTGACGGCCATGTCGTGGGCCGGTGACAGCCGGCTCGTGGTGGTCGGGCGCGAGCGCGGGGGCGTGCAGCAGATCGGATACGTCCAGGTCGACGGCTCCACACCGGAGGCGTCGGTGCCCGCGGCCCTGACCGGCGTGAAGGAGATCGCCGCGACCGAGGACGAGCGGCTGCCGCTGGTGGCGTACTCGGAGAACCTGATCGTGCGGCTGCCGTCCGGGCTGCAGTGGCAGAAGGTGACGGAGGGGACGGCGCCCGTCTATCCGGGGTGATGCGCCCGGCCGGCGGGTGCGTCCGGCTGTTCCGACGCGGGCGTTCACTCGTGTGGGTGGTGTGTGGCGTTCGTTGTCCGGAGTTTTCCACCAGCGACCCTCCAGTGTTCTCCACAGGCCTGGTCGAGCCCTGCGGGCGTTGGCACAGTGGTGGCCATGCGGGGATGGTGGCAGGACCTCACGGACCTGGTGCTGCCGGCCGAGTGCGGAGGCTGCGGCAGCGCGCGCACGGTGCTGTGCCCGCGGTGCCGTACGGCTCTGAGCGGGGCCGCGCCGCGCCGGGTGCGGCCGGTGCCGGAGCCGCCCGGGCTGCCGGTGGTGCACGCGGCCGCCCGGTACGCGGACGAGGTGCGGGCCGTCCTGCTGGCCCACAAGGAGCGGGGCGTGCTGGCTCTCACGGCACCGCTCGGCGCCGCTCTGGCGGGAGCGGTGCGGGCAGGGCTCCGCGAGGTGCGGCCGGGCGCCGGTGGGGCGGGGGGCGTACGGGCGCGGGGGCCGGTGCTGCTCGTGCCCGTGCCCTCCGCGCGCCGGGCGGTGCGTACGCGTGGGCACGATCCGGCGCGGCGGATCGCCCTCGCGGCCGCCGGGGAACTGCGACGGGCCGGAGCGTCCGCCCGGGTGCTGGCCGTGCTGCGGCAGCGGCACCCCGTGGCCGACCAGTCGGGGCTCGGCGCCCGGCAGCGGCTGGTCAATCTCGCCGGCGCGCTGGCGGTGGCTCCCGGCGGTGGCCGGCTGCTGTGTGGCGGAGGGCCGGTGGTCCTCGTCGACGACCTGATGACGACGGGGGCCTCCCTGACGGAGGCGGCGCGTGCCGTGCGCGCGGCGACGGCCGATGCCGTCATGGCGGGGGTGGACGCGGGGAGGCCCGACGCGTCTGAGCGGGGGAGGGGGCCGGCCACGTACCGGACGGCGAAATCGGCTGTGTATCCGTCGGCGGCAGGGGAAGGCAGAGAGGAACGGAAGACGGGGCCCCGAATGGCGGATCCGAACGGAGGCGGTGGCGTGATCCGTGAAGCGATCTGCGCGGCAGTGGTAGCGGCATCACCAGATTCTTTCGAAATAAACCGGAACTGACTGAGAACGTGCTTCGTTGCAGGTAATAAGAGATTCAATTCACCGGAACGGAGGTACGCCGCGGTAGAGGGTGACGACATCCGTCCGGGCGAGATATGTTCGGTTGAGAGGCAAAGCCGCAGGCCACACCTCGCGAATCCGAATGCCGTGCTGCGGGTTTTGCCGTCATCACCCGCACCGGTGGAGTGGAGATCCCGCCCGCGGGGGAGGAGGTGGAAGTCACCGAGTCCGAGGTTTCGGGATGGACCGGAGCCTGGTGCAAAAGGGAGATGCTCCGCCGTCAGAGCGGAGCGATCCGGGAACGGAGTTCTGCGTGGACATCGTCGTCAAGGGCCGCAAGACCGAGGTGCCCGAGCGGTTCCGGAAGCACGTGGCCGAGAAGCTGAAGCTGGAGAAGATCCAGAAGCTCGATGGCAAGGTGATCAGCCTCGACGTCGAGGTGTCCAAGGAGCCGAACCCCCGGCAGGCCGACCGTTGTGACCGAGTGGAGATCACGCTCCGCTCCCGCGGTCCGGTGATCAGGGCAGAGGCAGCGGCGAGCGACCCCTACGCGGCGCTCGACCTGGCGGCGGAGAAGCTCGGTGCCCGGCTGCGCAAGCAGCACGACAAGCGTTTCTCGCGCCGCGGTGCGCGCCGGATCTCGGCGGCCGAGGTCGCCGACCACGTCCCCGGCGCAGCGACGCTCAACGGGAGCGGCGAGGTCGTCCCGCAGGAGAAGCAGGACGGCGTGCCCACCAAGAAGATCGGCTCGCTCGAGGTCCAGGGCGACGGTCCGCTCGTCGTCCGCGAGAAGACCCACGTGGCCGCACCGATGAGCCTCGACCAGGCGCTCTACGAGATGGAGCTGGTCGGGCACGACTTCTACCTGTTCGTCGACTCCGAGACGAAGGAGCCCAGCGTCGTCTACCGGCGGCACGCCTACGACTACGGCGTGATCCACCTGACCACGGACACGATGGTCACCCAGGCACACGCTCCTGAAGCGGGCGATGCGCTCGGTGGCTGACCACGCCGGGTGACAGCGGAACCGGTGCCCCTGGAGCGCGTGTGCGCCCCCAGGGGCACCGTTGTGCGACGGTGCGCGAGGGTGTGCGACCCCTTCGTGGCCCGCTCGTCACCCCGGTGTCGGCCGGGCATGGAATCATGGCGGCAACGGCCCAACCGGTGGGTCGTTGCTCTGGGTTGGCGATGGCTCAGGACCACAGGCCACAGCCTTCAGGGGGAGGAACGATGGCGGACAGTTTCGGACCGATGCGGGGCGAGGGCGTCGACCGGGGGGTCGAGGACGGCGCTGCCGGCATGGGCCCGGACGCGGGCTCCGCGCGCAAGGAGCCGATCAGGGTTCTGGTCGTGGACGACCACGCCCTGTTCCGCCGCGGCCTGGAGATCGTGCTCGCGGCCGAGGAGGACATCCAGGTCGTCGGGGAGGCCGGTGACGGTGCTGAGGCGGTGGAGAAGGCCGCTGACCTGCTGCCGGACATCATCCTGATGGACGTGCGGATGCCGAAGCGGGGCGGGATCGAGGCCTGCACCTCCATCAAGGAGGTGGCCCCCAGCGCCAAGATCATCATGTTGACGATCAGTGATGAGGAGGCCGACCTCTACGACGCGATCAAGGCGGGTGCGACCGGTTACCTGCTCAAGGAGATCTCGACGGACGAGGTGGCCACCGCCATCCGCGCGGTGGCCGACGGACAGTCCCAGATCAGTCCGTCCATGGCATCGAAACTGCTCACCGAGTTCAAGTCGATGATCCAGCGGACGGACGAACGCCGGCTGGTGCCCGCGCCGCGGCTCACGGATCGCGAGCTGGAGGTCCTCAAACTCGTCGCCACGGGAATGAACAACCGGGACATCGCCAAGGAACTGTTCATTTCCGAGAACACCGTGAAGAACCACGTGCGCAACATCCTGGAGAAACTGCAGTTGCACTCCAGGATGGAGGCCGTGGTGTACGCGATGCGGGAGAAGATCCTCGAGATCCGGTGACGGCCGGCGGACGAGGACGAGGGACGCCCACCGGCGGTCCACGGCCGGCGCTGGTCAGGCGAGCAGGCGGGCCAGCTCCGTCGTCAGGGGCTCGCGCAGGTCCGGCGCGTCGACCCGTTCCACGCGTACGTCCGTGCAGTCCACCCAGCCCGCCGCCTCGACCAGCGCCCGGGCCACCGCCGGGGCCGCTTTGGGGCCGTCCAGCGTGACCTGCTTGGCGACCAGAGTGCGCCCCTCGCGCGCCGGGTCCACACGGCCCACGAGCCGGCCGCCGGCCAGGACCGGCATCGCGAAGTAGCCGTGCACCCGCTTCTGCTTGGGCACGTAGGCCTCCAGGCGGTGGGTGAAGCCGAAGATCCGTTCCGTGCGCGCACGCTCCCAGACCAGGGAGTCGAAGGGTGACAGGAGCGTCGTGCGGTGACGGCCGCGCGGGGGCGTCTCCAAGGCCGCCGGGTCCGCCCAGGCAGGCCGTCCCCAGCCCTCCACCGTGACCGGGACCAGGCCGGAGTCGGCGATCACGGCGTCGACCTGGTCGCCCCTGAGACGGTGGTAGTCCGCGATGTCCGCGCGTGTGCCGACGCCCAGGGCCTGGCCGGCCAGGCGGACCAGGCGGCGCAGGCATTCGGCGTCGTCCAGTTCGTCGTGGAGCAGCTCGGCCGGGACCGCGCGCTCGGCCAGGTCGTACACCCGCTTCCAGCCGCGGCGCTCGACGCACACCACCTCGCCGTACATGAGGGCGCGCTCGACGGCGACCTTCGTGCCGGACCAGTCCCACCACTCGCTGGTCCTCTTCGCGCCGCCCAGGTCCGTCGCGGTGAGGGGGCCCTCGGTGCGGAGCTGCTCGACGACCTGGGCGTAGGTGCCGTCGGGGAGGTGGTGGTTCCAGTGCGGGCGGTTGCGGTAGGCGCGGCGGCGGAAGGCGAAGTGGGGCCACTCCTCGATGGGCAGGATGCAGGCGGCGTGGGACCAGTACTCGAAGGCGTGCGGTCGTGCGGGAGGTGTGTCGGTGGAGCCGGGCTTCCAATAGGCGTCCTCGACCGTCTTGCGGCCCACCGCGCCCAGGCGGGCGTACGGGATGAGTTCGTGGGAGCGGGCGAGGACCGAGATGGTGTCGAGCTGCACCGCGCCCAGGTGGCGGAGGACGCCTCGGACGCCCGCGCGGCGGTCGGGGGCGCCGAGGAAACCCTGTGCGCGGAGCGCGAGGCGGCGGGCCTCGTCTGCGGACAGTTCCGTAGCGGGGAGCGGCAGGGTCGTCATACGTCCGCACGATAAGGGGTGGGTCTGACAACGGGGTTGGGAACGCGGGGCGGGCCGGTCAGGGCGCCGGCAAGTACGGAGCCGTCGACGGGAGGGCGAGGTCCGAGGGGAGGAGGGAGCCGATCCAGCAGTCGCGGCGTACGCCCTTGTTGCTGATCGCGGAGCGCAATGTGCCCTCCATGGTGAAGCCCACCCGTTGAGCCACCGCGCGGGAGGCCGTGTTGCCGACCTCGGCGCGCCACTCCAGGCGGTCGATCGCCCGGTCGGTGAAGGCCCAGCGGGCGACGGCGACGGCGGCCTCGGTGACGTATCCCCGGCCGCGGTGCTCCTTGGTGCCCCAGAAACCGATCTCGCCGACGCCCAGGGAGACCATCGTGACGCCGAGGACCCCCGCGAGGTCCCCGGTGGGAAGGAAGAGGCCGAAGGTGAACATCGAGGCGTTCGCCCAGCCGTCGGGGACCATCTGTTCCGTGAAGCCGCGCGCGTGTTCGGGAAGGTAGGGCGAGGGGAGCGTGGTCCAGCGCTGGATGTCGGAATCCTGACATGCGGCGTACACGGAATCGGTGTCCCGGGCGCCGACCGTGCGCAGGACGAGGCGGTCGGTGGTGAGCGTGAGGGGTTCCATCGGCCGATTCTGCGCGGCGGCCCGCAACGGACGCCATCATTTTGCCGTGCGTGAACAGGCGGTCACTTTTCGCGCAATTCGTCGGCGGGCGCGGCACCATCCGCGGTGCCCGGACGTTGAACCCGATGACAGCAGACCGGAAGCTGGACGAAGGAGCACGCGGTCCCCGTTACGGCAGGCCTCCCGGGGTGACGGGGTCCTCGCATACGATGGCCGTTGCTCAGTCCGTCACAGGAAAACGACCGTCCCAGGCCCGACCGGCAAGGAGACCAACCCCCGTGTCCGTCCTCTCGAAGATCATGCGTGCAGGCGAAGGCAAGATCCTGCGCAAGCTGCACCGCATCGCGGACCAGGTCAACTCCATCGAAGAGGACTTCGTCGACCTCTCCGACGCCGAGCTGCGGGCCCTCACCGATGAGTACAAGCAGCGCTACGCCGATGGTGAGAGCCTGGACGACCTGCTGCCCGAAGCCTTCGCCACCGTCCGGGAGGCCGCCAAGCGTGTCCTGGGACAGCGGCACTACGACGTGCAGATGATGGGCGGCGCGGCCCTGCACATGGGGTACGTGGCCGAGATGAAGACCGGCGAGGGCAAGACCCTCGTCGGCACGCTGCCCGCCTACCTCAACGCCCTGTCCGGCGAGGGCGTGCACATCGTCACGGTCAACGACTACCTGGCCGAGCGCGACTCCGAGCTGATGGGCCGCGTCCACAAGTTCCTCGGCCTGACCGTCGGCTGCATCCTCGCCAACCAGACGCCGGCCCAGCGCCGCGAGATGTACGGCTGCGACATCACCTACGGCACGAACAACGAGTTCGGTTTCGACTACCTGCGCGACAACATGGCGTGGTCCAAGGACGAGCTCGTCCAGCGCGGCCACAACTTCGCCATCGTCGACGAGGTCGACTCCATCCTCGTCGACGAGGCCCGTACGCCGCTGATCATCTCCGGCCCGGCCGACCAGGCCACCAAGTGGTACGGCGACTTCGCCAAGCTGGTCACGCGGCTGAAGAAGGGCGAGGCGGGCAACACCCTCAAGGGCATCGAGGAGACCGGTGACTACGAGGTCGACGAGAAGAAGCGCACCGTCGCCATCCACGAGTCCGGTGTCGCCAAGGTCGAGGACTGGCTGGGCATCGACAACCTCTACGAGTCGGTGAACACCCCCCTGGTCGGCTACCTGAACAACGCCATCAAGGCCAAGGAACTCTTCAAGAAGGACAAGGACTACGTCGTCCTCGACGGCGAGGTCATGATCGTCGACGAGCACACCGGCCGTATCCTCGCCGGCCGCCGCTACAACGAGGGCATGCACCAGGCGATCGAGGCGAAGGAAGGGGTGGACATCAAGGACGAGAACCAGACGCTCGCCACGATCACCCTGCAGAACTTCTTCCGCCTCTACAAGCGCCACGACCACGACGGCAAGGAACAGCCCGGCCTGTCCGGCATGACCGGTACGGCGATGACCGAGGCCGCCGAGTTCCACCAGATCTACAAGCTCGGCGTGGTGCCCATCCCGACCAACCGGCCGATGGTGCGCAAGGACCAGTCGGACCTGATCTACCGCACCGAGGTCGCCAAGTTCGAGGCGGTCGTCGACGACATCGAGGAGAAGCACCGCAAGGGCCAGCCGATCCTCGTCGGCACCACCTCGGTCGAGAAGTCCGAGTACCTCTCGCAGCAGCTCAGCAAGCGCGGTGTCCAGCACGAGGTGCTGAACGCCAAGCAGCACGACCGGGAGGCGACGATCGTCGCCCAGGCGGGCCGCAAGGGCTCCGTGACGGTGGCCACGAACATGGCCGGCCGCGGTACGGACATCAAGCTCGGCGGCAACCCCGAGGACCTCGCCGAGGCGGAGCTGCGCCAGCGCGGCCTCGACCCCGAGGAGCACATCGAGGAGTGGGCCGCGGCCCTGCCCGCCGCATTGGAGCGGGCCGAGCAGGCGGTCAAGGCGGAGTTCGAGGAGGTCAAGGAGCTCGGCGGCCTCTACGTGCTGGGCACCGAGCGGCACGAGTCGCGGCGTATCGACAACCAGCTGCGCGGTCGCAGCGGCCGTCAGGGCGACCCCGGCGAGTCCCGTTTCTACCTCTCCCTGGGCGACGACCTGATGCGGCTGTTCAAGGCCCAGATGGTCGAGCGCGTGATGTCGATGGCGAACGTCCCGGACGACGTGCCGATCGAGAACAAGATGGTCACGCGTGCGATCGCGTCCGCCCAGTCGCAGGTCGAGACGCAGAACTTCGAGACCCGTAAGAACGTCCTGAAGTACGACGAGGTCCTCAACCGGCAGCGCGAGGTCATCTACGGCGAGCGGCGCCGCGTGCTGGAGGGCGAGGACCTGCAGGAGCAGATCCAGCACTTCACGAACGACACGATCGACGCGTACGTGCAGGCAGAGACCGCCGAGGGCTTCCCGGAGGACTGGGACCTCGACCGCCTGTGGGGCGCCTTCAAGCAGCTCTACCCGGTGAAGGTCACCGTCGAGGAGCTGGAGGAGGCGGCCGGCGACCGGGCCGGGCTGACCGCCGACTACATCGCGGAGTCCATCAAGGACGACGTCCGGGAGCAGTACGAGGCGCGTGAGGCGCAGCTGGGCTCGGAGATCATGCGTGAGCTGGAGCGCCGGGTCGTGCTCTCGGTCCTGGACCGCAAGTGGCGCGAGCACCTCTACGAGATGGACTACCTCCAGGAGGGCATCGGCCTGCGCGCGATGGCGCAGAAGGACCCGCTGGTCGAGTACCAGCGCGAGGGCTTCGACATGTTCCAGGCCATGATGGAGGGCATCAAGGAGGAGTCCGTCGGCTACCTGTTCAACCTGGAGGTCCAGGTCGAGCAGCAGGTCGAGGAGGTCCCGGTCGAGGACAAGGCGCCGTCGCTGGAGAAGGGCGCGCAGGACGCGGTCCCGGCCCAGGCGGGTGCCCGTCCGGAGATCCGCGCCAAGGGGCTCGACGCCCCGCAGCGCCGGGACCTGCACTTCTCCGCGCCGACCGTGGACGGCGAGGGTGGTGTCGTCGAGGGCGAATTCGCCACCGACGGCGAGCCCGCGCAGTCCCAGTCCGACGGGCTCACGCGCGCGGAGCGCCGCAAGCAGGCCAAGGGCGGCCGACGCCGCAAGAAGTGACAGCGCAGACGTGACCGCGCAGGAGTGACGGTGCGGTGCCTGCGGGCGCCGTAGCGGTGGGAAGGGCCGGGCACCCGTGGGTGCCCGGCCCTTCGGCCTGTCCGGCGGGCGGCGCCGGTTCGTCACCGGCGCCGGTCGTCGGCGCCGCTCGCCGGTGGGATCAGTCGTCGTCCGTGTGCGGGCGGCGGGGGCCGCCCAGTTCGACCGCCGTGCAGCGCCAGCGCAGATCGCCGCCCTGCTCCAGCCGGAAGGCCATGGCGCGCAGCTGGTCACCCGCACCGATACGGGCGAAGACCTCCAAGGCGCCCGGCCGGGGCTCGAAGTATCCGATGTCGCGGACGACGGGGAGGGTGCCCCGGGTGCGCAGGGGACCGCGTTCGGCGAGGTGGGCCAGTTCGTCGTAGGCACGCCCGGCGGTGTGCCGGAGCATCGAGTGGACGGGGCGCCGGCCGCTCAGGACGTTGAGGAGGAGCTCGGCGAAACGGTCGGTGGGGCGGAGCTGCGGTACGGGGCGGCGAGGGGCCCGGGCGGGGACGAGAGGCGCTGAGGGGGCCGGAGCGGTCCCGCGCACGGAGGGTGCGGCGGGCGGTGCGGCGGGGCCGCCGGTCAGGGGGGCACCCGCCGCCGTGCGGGGAG
This sequence comes from Streptomyces sp. NPDC017890, assembly GCF_044328675.1. Classification (NCBI taxonomy): domain Bacteria; kingdom Bacillati; phylum Actinomycetota; class Actinomycetes; order Kitasatosporales; family Streptomycetaceae; genus Streptomyces; species Streptomyces sp. NPDC017890. Next base: position 121,846 of record NZ_JBIRHU010000023.1, on the reverse strand, counting down.
CCGTCCTGGTGGTCCTGCCCGGGCCGGCCGAGGCCGGGCGGGTGTCCGCCGGCCTCGTACGGGCCCGCGCGGCCCTGCCCGGGGAGCCAGGCGGCCGGCCACCGGGCGCCGCGGCCCGCACGACGCTCCCGCCGGGCCTACGGGGCGGCAAACCGCCGGTCGCACGGGAGGGGGCGTCCGTGGCCGTGCGGGAGGGGGCGTCGGCGGCTGTGCGGGCCGGGGCGTGGGCGGCTGTGCGGGCCGCTGCTCCGCCGGCCGCGCGGGACGACGGAGCGCCGGCAGGGGTGCCCAGCGGCGCCGTGCCCGGTGGGCGGGACGTGGGATCGCCGCCGTCCCCGCGGGGAGGGGCGGGGACGGGTGAGCCGTCCGGCGTGCGGAGGGGCGGGCTGCTCGGGCGGAGCTGGGTCCGGGTCATGACCTTGCGCATTGGGGGTCCCCGTTCGGCGGCCCGGGCGATACCGGGCAGTAACTTCGCGGTCGGTGATCTTGTACGGGGTGGTGCGGGGCGACGGCAAGGAGAGGGCGGCCGCGCCGAGGGGGTCGGGAGATTCACCTATCAGAGTGACCAGGGAGGCCGCGGAGCCCGGGACGCAGCGGGTGCACCGGGTGACTTCCGGGGCCCGGGGTGGACGTGTCGGACGCCATGGGTGGGGACCCGAAAGGGGACACCCGCACGTATCCTGAAGCTCGTCCAGGCCGACCCGGCACCCCACGTCACCCCACGTCACCCCAGGCCGTCCGAGGCCTCCGGTGGAGCTCCCGACCACGAAAGCGGAAGTCCCATGCGCGTCTACGTCCCCCTGACCCTCGCCGGCCTCGCCGAGGCGCACAGGACGGGAGAACTGGGGACCGGGCCGTTGGCCGCCTACGCCGTCACACCCGCGCTGCGCGAGTGGTGCCTCTCGGACGACATCGAGGAGCTGGAGTACGCCGCCCTGAACCGGGCCGCGCTGGCCTCGCTGCGACAGCTGGCGGCCGACGCGGACACGGCGCGGCGCCGGGTCGTGGTCGCCGCCGACGTGGCCGACGGCGCGGCCTCGGCCGGCCCGGGCCGGGGGCTCGAGGGCGACCCGGACCAGGGGCACGAGGACGCCCCGGCGTCGCTGGGCGAGGTGCTGCTCGCCGGCCCTCTGCGGCTGGCCGAGGTGGCCTCGGTGCACGTCGACTCCGCCGACGCGGAGGCGGACGTGGCCGCGGCGGCCGAGGCCCTCGCCGCGGCGGACGGCGGGGACGACGACGCCCGGTCCGTCGTGGAGGGGACGGAGGACCACGAGCTGCTGTGGTACGCGACGCAGGAGATCCCGAACCTGGTGGGAACCGGTCGCTGAAGACCCGCCGCGGTGGTCCCCGCCTCGACTGTCAGTGGCGGCGGGTACGTTTCTGGGCATGGGGATGCAGACAGGGGCGCACATCGTCTGGGACTGGAACGGGACGCTGTTCCACGACAACGACGCGATCATCGGGGCGACGAACGCCGCCTTCGCCGAGCTGGGACTGGCGTCGATCACGCTGGAGCAGTACCGGGCGCTGTACTGCGTGCCGGTGCCGAAGTTCTACGAGCGGCTGATGGGGCGGCTGCCCACCGACGCCGAGTGGCAGGTCATGGACGCGACCTTCCAACGCCACTACACCGAGCACCGGGTGCGGTGCGGGCTCGCCGAGGGGGTGGCGGAGTTGCTCGCGGGATGGCGGTCGGCGGGGCGCAGTCAGTCGATCCTCAGCATGTACGGCCATGACGAGCTGGTGCCGCTGGTCAAGGGGTTCGGGATCGAGGCGCACTTCATACGCGTCGACGGGCGCACCGGGCCGTCCGGTGGCAGCAAGGCCGAGCACATGGTCCGGCATCTCGCGGAGCTGGCGGGGGCCGGGGTGGAGCCGGCTCGTACGGTGGTGATCGGGGACGCCGCGGACGACGCGGTCGCCGCGCGGCACGTGGGGGCGGGGGCGGTGCTGTACACCGGGGGATCGCACAGCCGGGCCAGCCTCGAGGGCGCCGGGGTGCCGGTGGTGGACACCCTGGGGGAGGCGGTGGCGGAGGCGGAGCGGTTGGCGGCGTGAAGCCGCCGTCGGCCGGGGGGAGTGGTTCTGTGCAAAACGTCAAAGTTTCGGCCCTGGTTTTGTACACATACGGCTCGTGACGGGAGCCCCGCGGGGAGCGATAGCCTTGTGGCGTGATCAGCGCGATAGCTCGCGGGGGCACTGGTGCCCCCGCCCCGCGCCCGGTGCGCACGGACGACGACATCCGTGTCCGGGCGGCGGTCGCTGGTCTTCGCGGGCGGGACGGGGCATCGAAGGCCCCCGGTACGGCGCCGCGCACCCCCCGGACGGTGGCGGCGAGAGCGACGTCACACCCGGCGGGCGCGGCGACATTGGCTGATATGCCCCCGCTCTTCGCGCCTTGCGGCATAGCGTCGGAACAGACCGGACACCCCGTGTCCCGACGTCATGCCGGAAGGCAGGAGACCGTACTTCCTTCTACGTCACGCAACGGCGCGCGACAGGAGTCAGAGGACAATGCAGACCAAGCTGGACGAAGCCAAGGCCGAGCTGCTCGAAAGGGCTGCGCGGGTAGCTGAGAACAGCCCGGTCGGGGGGCACCTACCGACCGGGACGACGGGCAAGAGCACCCCGGGCACCCCGGACCACGCATCCGTGTTCGCGTTCCTCCAGCGCTACTACCGGCACACCGCCCCGGAGGACCTGGCCGACCGCGACCCGGTCGACGTCTTCGGAGCCGCCGTCTCGCACTACCGGCTGGCCGAGAACCGTCCGCAGGGCACGGCGAACGTGCGGGTGCACACCCCGACGGTCGAGGAGAACGGCTGGACGTGCAGCCACTCCGTCGTCGAGGTGGTCACGGACGACATGCCCTTCCTCGTCGACTCCGTGACCAACGAGCTGACCCGGCAGGGGCGCGGCATCCACGTCGTCGTGCACCCGCTGATCGTGGTGCGGCGCGACGTGACCGGCAAGCTCGTCGAGGTGCTCACCGGCGGGCCCTCCGCCGACCTCCCGCACGACGCGCACGTCGAGTCCTGGATCCACGTCGAGTTCGACCGCGAGACCGACCGCGGCGACCTGAAGCAGATCACCGCCGACCTGCTGCGGGTCCTGAACGACGTCCGCGAGACGGTCGAGGACTGGGGCAAGATGCGGGACGCGGCCGTCCGCATCGCGGAGCAGCTGCCGACGGAGCCCGCTCCCGGCGACCTCCCCCCGCGGGAGCTGGAGGAGGCCCGCGAGCTGCTGCGCTGGCTGGCCGACGACCACTTCACCTTCCTCGGCTACCGCGAGTACCAGCTGCGCGGCGACGACTCACTCGCCGCCGTCGCCGGCACCGGCCTCGGCATCCTGCGCTCCGACCCGCACCACGCGGCCGACGAGAGCCACCCCGTCAGCCCGTCCTTCGAGCGGCTGCCCGCCGACGCCCGGGCCAAGGCCCGCGAGCACCGGCTGCTGGTGCTGACCAAGGCCAACAGCCGGGCCACCGTGCACCGGCCGTCGTACCTGGACTACGTCGGCGTCAAGAAGTTCGACGAGCAGGGCAACGTCGTCGGGGAGCGTCGCTTCCTCGGCCTGTTCTCCTCCGCCGCCTACACCGAGTCCGTCCGCCGGGTGCCGGTCGTCCGGCGCAAGGTGGAGGAGGTCCTGGAGCGGGCCGGCTTCTCGCCCAACAGCCACGACGGGCGGGACCTGCTGCAGATCCTGGAGACCTACCCGCGCGACGAGATGTTCCAGATGCCGGTCGAGGAGCTGGAGCCGATCGTCACCTCCGTGCTCTACCTCCAGGAGCGGCGCCGTCTCCGGCTCTACCTGCGGCAGGACGAGTACGGGCGCTACTACTCGGCCCTCGTCTACCTCCCCCGCGACCGCTACACCACCGGTGTCCGGCTGCGGATCATCGACATCCTCAAGGAGGAGCTCGGCGGCACCAGCGTCGACTTCACGGCCTGGAACACCGAGTCGATCCTGTCCCGGCTGCACTTCGTGGTCCGCGTCCCGCAGGGCACCGAGCTGCCGCAGCTGTCCGACGCCGACAAGGAGCGCATCGAGGCACGCCTCGTCGAGGCCGCCCGTTCCTGGGCCGACGGGTTCGCCGAGGCGCTGACCGCCGAGGTCGGCGAGGAGCGCTCCGCGGAGCTGATGCGCCGCTACGGGAGTGCCTTCCCCGAGGGCTACAAGGCCGACCACGGCCCGCGCTCCGCGGTCGCCGACCTCGGTCACCTGGAGCGGCTCGACGAGGACAGGACGTTCGCGCTGAGCCTGTACGAGCCGGTCGGCGCCGCGCCCGAGGAGCGCCGGTTCAAGATCTACCAGAAGGGCGGCACGGTCTCCCTGTCCGCCGTGCTGCCGGTGCTCAGCCGGCTCGGCGTCGAGGTCACCGACGAGCGGCCGTACGACCTGCGCTGCGCGGACCGCACCACGGCCTGGATCTACGACTTCGGCCTGCGCATGCCGAAGTCGGTGGCCGGCGGCGCCGACTACCTCGGTGACGACGCCCGCGAGCGCTTCCAGGAGGCCTTCGCCGCCACCTGGAACGGCCAGGCGGAGAACGACGGCTTCAACGCCCTCGTCCTCAGCGCCGGGCTGACCTGGCGGCAGGCGATGGTGCTGCGCGCGTACGCCAAGTACCTGCGGCAGGCCGGTTCGACGTTCAGCCAGGACTACATGGAGGACACCCTCCGCAACAACGTCCACACCACGCGGCTGCTCGTCTCCCTGTTCGAGGCGCGGATGGCCCCCGAACGGCAGCGGGCCGGGCGCGAGATCGTCGACGCCCTGCTCGAAGAGGTCGACGCGGCCCTCGACCAGGTCGCCAGCCTCGACGAGGACCGGATCCTGCGGTCCTTCCTCACCGTCATCAAGGCGACGCTGCGGACCAACTTCTTCCAGAAGACGAGCGACGGCGAACCGCACGACTACGTCTCCATGAAGTTCGACCCGCAGGCCATCCCCGACCTGCCCGCGCCGCGCCCGGCGTTCGAGATCTGGGTGTACTCGCCGCGCGTCGAGGGCGTGCACCTGCGCTTCGGCAAGGTCGCGCGCGGTGGTCTGCGCTGGTCGGACCGCAGGGAGGACTTCCGCACCGAGATCCTCGGCCTGGTCAAGGCGCAGATGGTGAAGAACACCGTCATCGTGCCGGTCGGCGCCAAGGGCGGCTTCGTCGCCAAGCAGCTGCCCGACCCGAACGTCGACCGCGACGCCTGGATGGCCGAGGGCATCGCCAGCTACCGGACGTTCATCTCGGCGCTGCTCGACATCACCGACAACATGGTGGCCGGCGAGGTCGTGCACCCCGCGGACGTCGTCCGCCACGACGAGGACGACACCTACCTGGTCGTCGCCGCGGACAAGGGCACCGCGAAGTTCTCGGACATCGCCAACGAGGTCGCCGAGTCCTACAACTTCTGGCTCGGCGACGCCTTCGCCTCCGGCGGCAGCGCGGGCTACGACCACAAGGGCATGGGCATCACCGCCCGCGGCGCCTGGGAGTCCGTCAAGCGGCACTTCCGGGAGCTGGGCGTGGACACCCAGACCCAGGACTTCACCGTCGTCGGCATCGGCGACATGTCCGGCGACGTGTTCGGCAACGGCATGCTGCTCAGCGAGCACATCCGCCTGGTCGCCGCCTTCGACCACCGGCACATCGTCGTCGACCCCACCCCGGACGCGGCCACCTCGTACGCCGAGCGGCGCCGCCTGTTCGAGCTGCCGCGCTCGTCGTGGGCGGACTACGACACCGCGCTGCTCTCGGCGGGCGGCGGCGTCTTCCCGCGCACGGCCAAGTCGATCCCGGTCAACGCCCACATGCGCGAGGCCCTCGGCATCGAGCCCGGCGTCACCAAGATGACCCCGGCCGAGCTGATGAAGGCGATCCTGACCTCGCCGGTGGACCTGCTGTGGAACGGCGGCATCGGTACGTACGTCAAAGCGTCCACCGAGTCCAACGGCGACGTCGGCGACAAGGCCAACGACGCCATCCGCGTCGACGGCAAGGACCTGCGGGTCCAGGTCGTCGGCGAGGGCGGCAACCTGGGCCTGACCCAGCTGGGCCGGATCGAGATCGCCACGCACGGCGGCCGGGTCAACACCGACGCCATCGACAACAGCGCGGGCGTGGACACCTCCGACCACGAGGTGAACATCAAGATCCTGCTCAACGGTCTCGTCAAGGACGGCGACATGACCGTCAAGCAGCGCAACAAGCTGCTCGCCGAGATGACCGACGAGGTCGGCGCGCTCGTCCTGCGTAACAACTACGCGCAGAACACCGCGATCGCCAACGCGCTGGCCCAGTCCAAGGACATGCTCCACGCCCAGCAGCGCTTCATGCGCCACCTGGTCCGGGAGGGCCACCTCAACCGGGCCCTGGAGTTCCTGCCCACGGACCGCCAGATCCGCGAGCGCCTCGGTACCGGCCAGGGCCTGACCGGCCCGGAGACGGCCGTGCTGCTGGCATACACGAAGATCACGGTCGCCGAGGAGCTGCTGCACACCTCGCTGCCCGACGACCCGTACCTCAAGGGCCTGCTGCACGCCTACTTCCCGACGGCGCTGCGCGAGCAGTTCCCCGACCGGATCGACGGCCACCCGCTGCGCCGCGAGATCACGACGACCGTCCTGGTCAACGACACGGTCAACACGGGCGGCACGACGTACCTGCACCGGATGCGGGAGGAGACCGGCGCGTCGCTGGAGGAGATCGTGCGGGCGCAGACCGCGGCCCGGGCGATCTTCCGCGCCGCCCCGGTGTGGGACGCGGTGGAGGACCTGGACACCACGGTCGAGGCCGGCGTGCAGACCCGCATCCGGCTGCACTCGCGCCGCCTGGTCGAGCGCGGCACGCGCTGGCTGCTCAACAACCGGCCGCAGCCGCTGCAGCTCGCCGAGACCGTCGACTTCTTCGCCGAGCGCGTCGAGCAGGTCTGGTCGCAGCTGCCCAAGCTGCTGCGCGGCGCGGACGCGGAGTGGTACCAGCACATCTACGACGAGCTGACCGCAGCCGGCGTCCCGGACGAGCCGGCCACGCGGGTGGCCGGATTCTCCTCGGCCTTCCCGACGCTGGACATCGTGTCGGTGGCCGACCGTATGGGCAAGGAGCCGCTGGAGGTCGCCGAGGTGTACTACGACCTCGCCGATCGGCTCGGCGTCACCCAGCTGATGGACCGCATCAGCGACCTGCCCCGCACCGACCGCTGGCAGTCCATGGCCCGCGCGGCGATCCGCGAGGACCTGTACGCGGCGCACGCGTCGCTCACCGCCGACGTCCTGGCGGCGGGCAACGGCACGTCGACGCCGGAGCAGCGGTTCAAGGCGTGGGAGCAGAAGAACGCGGCGATCCTCGGCCGGGCCCGCGCCACGCTGGAGGAGATCCGCGGTTCGGACGCCTTCGACCTGGCCAACCTGTCGGTGGCGATGCGGACGATGCGGACGCTGCTGCGCACACACGCCTGACGGTGTGACGCCGTAGCGGCACAGCCGGACGAGGCGCCCCGGGCCTGCGAAGGCCCGGGGCGCCTTTATGTCCGGGTTGCCGGAATGTCCCGTATAAAGTGACCGCGTGACTGGGCGCCTCTGGACGACACGCGTCGCCGCGCTCGTCCTCCTGCTACTGCTGCTCCTGGTGGTCGTCCGGCTGCCCTGGGCCGGTGACCTGGGCATACACGCGGCCACCGTCGAACGCCTGCGGCACAGCCTGCTCCACCCCGGCAATCCACTGGTCGACGCGGACACGCCCAGCCCGTACTACTCGCCGTGGACGGTGCTGCTCGGCTGCGTGGCGAAGGTGACCGGGGCCTCCGTCTTCGTCGTCCTGCGGCTCGGGGCGCTGGCGGCGCTGGCGACGCTCGTGACGGGGGTGTGGCGGTACGTACGTGTGCTCAGCGCGCGGCCGGCGGCGCCTTTGCTCGCCTTGCTGTGCCTGGTGCTGCTGTGGGGCACGGCGGAGTTCAGCTGGAGCGGCTTCCTCGGGCTCCACTCGCTCGCCCTGACGGTGGCGTATCCGAGCGTGCTCGCGCTCGGTCTCTCGTTCCATCTGTGGGCGTGGCTGGCGCGGCCGGCCGGGTTGGGGGTCCGGCTCGGGTGCGGGGTGCTGTGGGCGGTGATCCTGCTCGTCCACCAGTTCTCGGGTGTCGTCGCGTCGTTGGGCGTGCTCGCCGTCGTGGTGGCGGCGCGGGCCGGGCGGGAGGTGTGGGGGCGATCGGCGGCGGGGCTGGCGCTGGGTGTGATGGTGCTGTGGGTCTGGCCGTACTACGACTTCTTCGCGCTGCTCGGTGCCGGGGACGGGATGGACGCGGTGCACCGGTCGCTGTACCGGGACCTGCTCGGGCGGTACTGGCTGGTGCTGGTGGGGGTGGCGGCGCTGGGGATGCGGTGGTGGCGCGACCGGCGGGACGCGCTGGTGCTGTTCTTCGTACTCGGCGCGGTGGTCTTCCTGGCGGGTGGGGTGAGCGGGCACTGGTCGTGGGGGCGGGTGCTGCCGGCCGCGCTGATCCCGGCGCAGGTCGCGGTGGCGCTGGAGGCGGTGGAGCCCGGGCGCCGGGCGGTGCGGGCCGGGTGGGCGTGCGTGCTGGGCGCGGCGCTGGCGGTGGGGGCGTGGGGGCAGGCGGGGACGCTCGGGTACGTGGTCGGGCGGGGGGCGCTGCCGAGGGTGGTCGAGCAGAAGTACCGGGAGCCGTGGGAGGGATACCACTGGATCACGCCATGGGTGGGGTACGGGGACGTGGTCATGGCGAGGGAGTTTCCCGCACGGCAGATCCCGGCGTACGGGGCGTACACCGTGGCCCCGGGGTATCCCGACTTCTTCCTGTGGGACGAGGGGGCCCGGGTGGCGGCGGTGCGGGCGTTTTTCGCGGAGGGGGCGGTGGGGAGTGTGCGGGCGCGGATCGTGCGGGAGTACGGGGTGCGGTGGGTGGTGGACCGGGGGGCGGGGCTTCGGGGGGTCGAGGGGCTGAGGGTGGTGGCTCGGGGGCCGGGTGGGGAGGTCTTGTACGCGGTGACGCGGTGACGCGGTGACGCGGTGACGTGGGCCGCGGTGACGCGGTGGTGGGGTGAGGCGGGTCGCGGTGACGCGGTGGTGGGGTGACGCGGGCGTCGGGTGTCGCGGCGCGGCGGTGGGGTGGGTGCAGCGGTCGTACGAGGTCAGCGCAGGAGGCTCGCCGCCAGGCGGACCGCGCGCTTCACCCGGGGCGTGGCCAGTCGGCGCGCTGTCGGGCGGATCAGTGTCGCCGTACTGCCCACCGGCTGCCAGCGGAGCTGGAGGCGCCCCGGGTTGTGGCCCTCGGGTTCCACCGTGACCCGGTGGGGGGTCGCGCCGCCCCGGTAGGGGACGCGGGCGGTCAGCGCCGGGAAGGACAGGGGGGCGAGGAGGATGCCCGTGTGGGTCCGGCCCTGGTGGTGGAGGCGCAGTACGGGGTGGCGGACGCCCTCGAAGCCGTGGAGGGGGAGGCGGACGGACGCCAGGTCCAGGCGCACGCGGCCCTCGAAAATGCCGGGGCGGACGGGGGAGAGGCAGAAGGAGACGGTCAGGCGGCGACGGCCCGGGGAGAGGTGGAGGGTGGCGCGCTGGGGGCCGACCGGGAGGCGCAGCGCCGGGTCGTAGGTGCGGACGGCGAGGTCGATCGAGGCGCCGGGGCCGCGCGCGATCCCGGTGATCTCGTGGCGGAGCCGGGCGCTGAAGAACGGGCGGGTGTCCAGGTCCAGGCCGGTCAGGTCCAGTTCGCGGCGGGCCTGTCCGGAGCGTGGGAGTTCCTCGCCCCAGTAGGTGCGGCCGTCCGCCGGGTCCGCCGTGGTCCGGCGGGGTGCCACGTCGTACCCGAGGCCGCGGGCCGCCTCCCGTACGTCGGACAGCCGGCGGTCGCGGACCAGTTGGAGCACGACCCGTTCGGCGCGGGGGAGGCGGGCACAGGCGCCCGGGGCCAGCGTGTCGAGGTACGGGTTCACGATGTCCGCGAAGGACGCGAGCCACGCGTCGTCCCGGTACGGCAGGTCACCCGCGTACATCCGGAAGTCGTGCTTGAGGAACTTGAAGTCCTTGTCCTCGCGCAGCGACTCGTACCCGCTGTCGGCCAGGAACGCGTCGATGAGGCGCTGGACGCGGACGCGGTCGCGGACGTTGGTCAGCTTGTACCGCTGGTTGGAGATGGAGGCCGCGTCGGAGGCGGCGTACGGGGCGACGTACCAGCGGTAGACGGGCTCCGGGACGATGGTGAACGTCTTGGCCAGGCAGTACGCCTGCGCCGAGAAGAGCTGGTCCTCGTAGTGGATGCCCTCGGGGAAGCGCAGGCCGTGCCGGTCGAGGAAGGCGCGGGCGTACATCTTGCTGGTCGCGAGGTGCTCGAAGAACAGCCGTGGGTCGGCCTCGATGCCGTCGAGCGTGCGGCGTTCGGCGACCAGGTCGGGCATCCAGGTGGTGCGGCGTCCGCCGTCCACGCGTATCCGGTGCACCGCGCCCATCGCGAAGTCGAGGTCGCGTGCGCGGTGGGCGGCGAGCAGGACCTCCACGGCGCGCTCGGGCAGTTCGTCGTCGCTGTCCAGGAACATCAGGTACGGCGCCCGCGCGATCTCCAGGGCGCGGTTGCGCGGGGCGCTGCAGCCGCCGCTGTTCTCGGGCAGGCGGAGGTACACGACGCGGGGGTCGCGGGCCGCGAGGCGGCGGGCCACGTCCTCGGTCGCGTCCGTCGAGTGGTCGTCGCTGATGACGATCTCGATGTTCGCGTGGGTCTGGCGCAGGACGGACGCGACCGCGCGGGGGAGGCGTTCGGCGTCGTTGTAGACGATGACCGTGACGGTGACGTCGGGGGTGCTCGTCGGGGAGCCCGTGGACGTGCTCATGACGCGGTCGCCTCCTCCGGGCTCGGCGCGGGAGTGCGTTCCTCGACCGGCAGTACGGGGGGCAGCGTCCGTTCGTCCTCGCCGAGGAAGACCCGGCGTACGACGCGTTCGGCGGCGCGGCCGTCGTCGTACTCGCAGAACCGGCGCCGGAAGGCGGCCCGCGCCTTCGCCGCGCGTTCGTCGCGCCAGGCGTCCGTGGTGAGGATCTCCGTCAGTTCCGCCTGGTCGCGGGCGACCGGGCCCGGTGCCTCGGCCGTCAGGTCGAAGTAGACGCCGCGGGTGGTGCGGTACGTCTCCCAGTCGTCGGCGTGGATCACGATCGGGCGGTCGAGGTTGGCGTAGTCGAACATGATCGACGAGTAGTCCGTGACCAGCGCGTCGGCGGCCAGGCACAGCTCCTCGACCGGCTCGTAGGAGGAGACGTCGATGACCCGGCCGGTGCGGCGCAGGCCGGCCGGCGGGGAGGCGTGCGGGGAGGCCGGGCCCTCGTAGAAGTAGTGGGCACGCACCAGGAGGACCGTTTCCTCGCCGAGTGTGTCGGCGAGGGCGGCGAGGTCCAGGCGTGGGGTCCAGCCGGCCTCGTAGTCGCGGTGGGTCGGCGCGTACAGGACCGCCCGGTGGCCGGGCGCGATGCCGAGGCGCTCGCGGACGGCGCGGACGTCGTCGGCGCCCGCGGTGTAGTAGACGTCGTTGCGCGGGTAGCCGTGGTCGAGGGAGACGTGGCGGGACGGGTACGCCCGCTGCCACATGCGGGTGGAGTGGCTGTTGGCGGAGACGCTGAAGTCCCACCGGTCGACGCGCTCCAGCAGGGCCTGGAAGTCCAGGCCCCGGGCGGCGGCGGGGTAGGGCATCTGGTCGAGGCCCATGCGTTTGAGCGGGGTGCCGTGGTGGGTCTGGACGTGGACGGTGCCGGGGCGTTTGACGACCGAGTCAGGGAAGTTGACGTTGTTGACGAGGTACTTGGCGCGGGCCAGCACCTCCCAGTAGCGGCGGGTGCCGGGGACGACGTGGTCGGTGCCGGGCGGCAGCAGGGCCGCGCCCGCCGAGGTGACCACCCACACCGGGTGGACGCTCGGCGCGAGTTCGGCGAGCCTGGCGGCGATCGCGGCGGGGTTGCAGGCCACACCGCGGGCCCAGTACGCCGAGAAGACGGCGAGGTGGGGATCGACCGGCCCGGCGAGTGCCCCGCGGTACTGGAGGGAGCGCAGCCGCGTCCCGGCCCGGTGCCTGCCGGCGCGCACCGCCGACCGCACCCTGCGGCGGGTGCGGTTGGCTGCCCGCAGGGCGCGGTACCCGGCGCAGGCGTCCTCCTCCAGCAGTGACCGGCGCACGCCTTCGAGGCCGGCCGGTCGCCGGTGGCCGTCGGGGCGGTGGTGCCGGGCGGCCAGGGACGCCCGGTGGAAGAACTCCCGCGCGACGTCGTCCGGCATGCCGGAGCCGGCGAAGGCGCGGAGGCAGTCGCGGATCATCAGCTCGTACAGGACGGCGTGGGCGGCCGGGCGGCCGGCGGCCAGGTCGAGGAGCGTCTCGAAGCGCTCGACCATGGCGTACCGCCGTTCCGGGGTGAGGGGCGGGAGGCTCTCCGGGCGCAGCCGGCGGTCCTCGTACGCCGGGTGGGGCAGACAGGCGACGCGACCGGCGAGCAGCAGCGCGGCGTACGCGGCGAACGGCTCGTCGTCGGTGGTGAGGAGGCGTGCGTGGGCACGCCAGAAGCCGGCGCGCACGGCGCGGTTGCCGAGCAGCGGGCTCACTTCGAGCAGCGCCGCGCGGTCGTCGAGGGCGAGGCCGGCGCGGCCCGCGCGGGCGAGGCGGGGGCCGTCGGGGGAGGGCAGGCCGGAGGCGCGCCAGGTGCTGCGGACGTGGTCGAAGAGCAGGACGTCCACGGTGTCGGGGAGGTTCGCGGCGTGCTCGGCGATCGTGCGCGGGGCGCCCGGGGGCAGCCCGTCCTTGGCGTGCACGAAGTGCAGCCACCGGCCCGACGCACGCGCCGCCCCGGCCGAGCGGGCCGCCGAGTCGCGGGCCCCGCCGGGCAGGGGCAGCACGGTGAACGCGGGCGTGTGCCGCTCGGCGGTCTCCCGCGCCCAGTCCCCGACGGCGGCGACGACCACCTCGACGCCGGCGACGGGGCGGGCGGCCAGGGAGCCGAGGAGTGCGGGGAGGTGGTCCTGGATGTTGGGGCCGTGGACGATGACGCTGAGTTCGGGGGTCTCGGACATCGCGGGGACTCCTTCGCGTCGTCGCTCCCGGTACTCCTGTTCGGTCCGTCCGGCCATAATGGCACTAAACGGGCAAAAGGGTTAACCGTGGGTGCGTCTTCCGGGCGAAGGGGACCAGTGGCGGGGCTTCAGGCCTCGGGCGACGAAGCCCCGCGCCCGAAACCGGACGCGGCGACGCTCCGCGTCGCACCATCCGGAGGCGATTCCTCCCCGGCGTGAACGCCGGAGCCTCCTCGCGAGAATCAGGTGAACTTCTCGTACTCCCTCAGGACCTCCTCCGTCGGCCCGTCCATGCGCAGCTCACCGCGCTCCAGCCACAGCACCCGGTCGCAGGTGTCGCGGATGGACTTGTTGCTGTGGCTGACCAGGAACACCGTGCCGGCGTGCTTGCGCAGTTCCCGGATGCGTTCCTCGGAGCGCTTCTGGAAGGAGCGGTCGCCGGTGGCCAGCGCCTCGTCGACGAGGAGGACGTCGTGGTCCTTGGCCGCGGCGATGGAGAAGCGCAGCCGGGCCGCCATGCCGGAGGAGTACGTGCGCATGGGCAGCGTGATGAAGTCGCCCTTGTCGTTGATCCCGGAGAAGTCGACGATCTCCTGGTAGCGCTCCTTGATCTGCGCGCGGGACATCCCCATCGCCAGGCCGCCCAGGTGCACGTTGCGTTCGCCGGTGAGGTCGTTCATCAGGGCGGCGTTGACGCCGAGGAGGGAGGGCTGGCCGTCCGTGTAGATGCGGCCGTTCTCCACCGGGAGGAGGCCGGCGACCGCCTTGAGCAGGGTCGACTTGCCGGAGCCGTTGGTGCCGATCAGGCCGATCGCCTCGCCCCGGTACGCCACGAAGGACACGTTCTTCACGGCGTGCACCCGGCGCACGCCCGCCGCCTGCTCGGCCTTCCTGCCGCGCAGGATGCGGTTGAGGGCGGCGGTCGCGGAGCCCCGGCCGGCGCCGGTGCCGTTGACCCGGTAGACGATGTCGACGCCGTCGGCGACGACGGTGGGGACGCGCTCGCCCTTCTGCTTGCTGTGCGTGTTGTCAGCCACGACCGTACGTCTCCTCGGCCTTCCAGAAGTAGATGAAGCCGCCGATCCCGGCGGCCAGCGCCCAGCCCACCGCGAGCGCCCACACGTGGGGCGGCAGGTGGCTCCCGTCGAACGTGTCGATCAGGGCGAAGCGCATGAGGTCGATGTAGACGACGGCGGGGTTGAGCTGGAGCACGGTGCCGACCCAGGACGGCAGGCCGCTGTCCGGGCCGGTCATGTGGTCGATGCTGAACATGACGCCCGAGCCGTACATCCAGGTGCGCAGCAGGAACGGCATCAGCTGGGCGGCATCGGGGATCTTGGACCCGACCCGGGCCATGAACAGCGACACGCCGGTGTTGAACGTGAACTGCAGGACCAGCGCGGGGACCGCCAGCACCCAGGACGCGGCGGGCGGTACGCCGAAGGCGAGCAGGATGACGAGCAGCGCGGCCATCGAGAACAGCAGCTGCTGGAGCTGCTGGAGGCAGAAGGAGACCGGCAGCGCGGCCCGCGGGAAGTGCAGGGCGCGTACGAGGCCGAGGTTGCCGGAGATGGCCTTGGTGCCCGCCATGATCGAGCTCTGCGTGAACGTCCACACGAACACGCCGGTGACCAGGAACGGGACGAAGTCCTCCACGCCCCGGCTGGTGTTCATCAGCATGCCGAAGATGAAGTAGTACACCGCCGCGTTGAGCAGGGGTGTCATCACCTGCCAGACCTGGCCCAGTTTCGCCTGGCTGTACTGGGCGGTGAGCTTGGCGGTGGCGAAGGCGGTGATGAAGTGCCGGCGCGCCCACAGCTGACGGACGTACGCCGGCAGGGAGGGGCGGGCGCCGCTGACCGACAGACCGTGGCGGGCGGCGAGGGCCGCGAGGTCGTGGTCGGCGGCGGCCGGGGCCGGTGCGGGGGGCGGTGTGTGGAGGACCTGGCTCACATCCGCTGCTTTCAGCTCGGGAGGAGGGGGACGGCGCCCGTCGTTCACCTGAGTGACCTTGCGCGTTCATTCACGTCGGGACGGGACCGTATCGTCGTGACGTGAGCGTAGGGCGTGGTGACGTCGGAACGCAACCGTTCCGTCGTGACGCCCCTATGCTTGGCTGGCATGACGACCAACGCCGACGGCCCGCAGCCGCGCCCGCGCCGCCGGGCTCCCGCCGGGGCGGCCGTGCTCCGCGAGGACGTGACGGAGGCCATCCGGGCGGCGGTCTTCGAGGAACTCGCGGCGGTCGGCTACGCGCGGATGTCCATCGAGGGCATCGCGCGCCGCGCGGGCGTCGGCAAGACGGCCGTCTACCGGCGCTGGCGCTCCAAGCTGCACCTGGTGCTCGACATCGTCTCCGCGCTCGCCGTGCAGGGCCTGCCCGCGCCCGACACCGGGTCCCTGGAGGGCGACCTGCGGCTGCTGTACGAGGTGACGTCCCGCGCCCTGCGCCACCCGGTGGCCTCGCAGATCATCCCCGACCTCCAGGCGGAGGCGGCCCGCAATCCCGACATCGCCGAGGCCATGCAGAAGACCCTGCGGGAGGGCCAGGACGGCGTCGCCAGCAAGATCCTCGCGGCGGCCGAACAGCGTGGCGAGATCGCCGCCGGCCTCGACACCGACCTGGCCCTCGACCTGATCTCGGGCCCGCTGTACTGGCGCTCGGTGGTCGTCCGCGGCCCGAAACCGCCGAAGGGCTACCTGGGGGCACTGGCGCGGGCCACGGCGGAGGGGCTCAAGGCGTTGTGAGGCGGGTCGGGGTCTGACAGTGGTGCTTCAGACGCGGTGCACGAGTGAGGTCCGCCGAGCTCGGAGACGAACGGCTGTCAGGCGATGCGGTGCTGCCAGCGCAGCGCCGGCTGGTCGCCGATCCAGTACGTGTGGGACCTGTCGGTGATACGAAGCCGTACGGCGCTGATGTCGGGGCTCCCCGCGTCCTGCCATGCGACGATCGTCTGCTCGATGTCGTCCCACAGGGCCACGGGGCCGCCTTGGCGGACAGCCCACCCGGTGTTGTTCGCGACGAACTCGGCGAAGGACTCGCGGTCCGGGTCGAAGACGTACAGGAGCGGTCTGCCGTCGCTCGTCGTTGCGCGGGTGAACTGTGCCCCGGGAGCGGCGAGCTGGGTGAGGAAGGCGGGCATCCACTCGTCCAGCATCGTGGGCGGCAGTTTCGTCTCCCGCTCGCTGTCGGCGTAGGCCGTCCGCGCGGACAGGTCGCCGGACACCGGTGCGGTGAACTGCGAGCGCGCCTGCATGAACGAAGAGCGGCTGATGATCCGCCCCTCGGCGATGCCGCCCTCGCCCACGGTGACCTTCGCCAGGCCGGTGCCGTAGGGCCAGGAGCCGAGGGTGGCCAGGATGGTCCCGCCCGGCCTGGTCTGCCTGATCCAGGTGTGGGGAATGCGGCGGACGGCGCAGGTGGCGATGACGCGGTCGTACGGGGCGCGGCGTGGGTGGCCGAGGAGCCCATCCCCGGTGACGGTCCACGTCGAGTATCCGGCCGTCTCCAGCGCCGCGTCCGCACGGGCGGCTACCCCCGGATCCACCTCGACGGTCGTCACGTTGTCCTCGCCGAGACGGTGGCACATCAGGGCCGAGGAGTATCCGGTACCCGTGCCGATCTCCAGCACGAGATGCCCCTCCTTCACGTCCAGCTCCTCAAGCATGCCGACCACGGTGACCGGGGTCGTGGATGACGACGTGGGTACGCCCGACACCAGATCACCGGCCTGATCAGCGGTCAGGTGGCCGTCGAGCTGTGTGGTCAGGGACTCGTCGCGATAGGCGATGCGTGTCCATTCCATCGGGTCGGCTCCGACCGCGCTGACTGACCGCCATCGTCCACCGTCCACAGGCAGGAACACGCCAGGGTGGAGGAACAGCTCTCGCGGTACGGCCTCCACCGCGTCCCGCCACTGGAAGGT
Source organism: Streptomyces sp. NPDC017890 (assembly GCF_044328675.1). Classification (NCBI taxonomy): domain Bacteria; kingdom Bacillati; phylum Actinomycetota; class Actinomycetes; order Kitasatosporales; family Streptomycetaceae; genus Streptomyces; species Streptomyces sp. NPDC017890. The sequence continues at coordinate 104,871 of NZ_JBIRHU010000023.1, read as the reverse complement.
TCTGAGGATGCCGGCCTTCTCCAGCCGGTCGACGAGGGCTCGACGCTCGGGCGCGGTGTCGGTCATGGAGTTTCTCCTTGTGTCAGCAGGTCGGCGAATGCGGCGGACATTGCCAGTCCGGTCTTCTCCTCCAGCCAGGCCCATTGGCCGTTCGGGTTCAGCTCCAGCCACCAGTGGTCACCCGACCGGTCCACCGCCAGGTCGAAACTCCCGGACATCAACCCGAAGTGGTCCAGGTATGCGCGCAGCGCCTTGTCCATGTGGTCGGGCAGGCCTACCACGGTGTAGGAGAGAGCGGAGTAGTCCTTGCGCCAGTCCAGCAGGCTCGAGTCGATCCGTACGGCGAACACCCGTGAGCCGACGACCAACACCCGAACGTCGGCCACCTTGTTCACGCGAGCCTGGAACAGATGTGGTGTCACGCTCACACTGTCGTCGATCTCGGCAGCGGTGACCGGTTCCGCCCACGCGGTCACGGGCACGCCGTCTCGCTGATACGGGGTCCACCGCAGCGTCTTGTGGATGACCGCGGCGTGGCTGGTGATGAACTGCCGGGCCTCACCCGGATCGTTGGTGACGATCGTTGGTGGCACAGGGAGTCCAAGCCGTTGTGCGACAGCGAGTTGAGCGGGTTTGTAGTCGGCGGCGGCGTTGCGGAGTGGGTGGTTGACCCACAACGGCCCGTCGAGGGAGTAGAGCGTGCCGCCGAGACCGTATCGGACCTGGGCAGCCGCGAGCCGCGCATCGTCGTCACTGTGGTGCGGGAAGGCGGGCCACGTGGGGCGGCGCCAGTACACCGCTCGCACTTGGGTCAGGTCGGCGGTTCGCGACCGGGTGCGCACCTGCCCGACCACGGGGGCCGGGCAGGTGCCGAACCGGGCCGAGACCGTCAGGCCCGCGCCGATGTCGGCAGGGCTGAACCTGACCACTGGGACGTTCCGCCGGTTGAGCTCGGTGATCACCATGTCAGCGGTGATGTCGTCCGCCTCGGTGGCCACCAGAACGGGTCCCTTCTCGGTCAAGTCCATCAGTCCTGCTGGCTGTCCTGGTCGTGGCCCTGGTCGTTCGCCGAGTCCGAGTTCGTGGTCGTGGAGGTCTCGGTGCCGGAGCTGGTGCCGTGCTTGCCCATTTCGACCACCTGTCCGCAGCGGTCGCGGAAGACCCCGAGCTGCGTGGTCGGGTCGATGACGACTGTGGCGTGCGGGCGGCGGACGGTGGTCGGGTACGGCGCGAGACGGCCGGCTCCCCACGGGCGGACGGCAGTGAGTTGCGCTGCAGTGGTCGTCACTATGGCTCCTGGAGGGGGTTGTGGGTGATGGGCGTGATACAGCTCGGCCAGGCAGGTGCCGAGCTGCTGGTTCGGGGCGGCGCTTCGAGACGTGCCGAGGCTCCGCCCCTCGGACGGTGACTAGCAGGCCGTCCTCAGACTGCGGAGCAGTTGCCGCAGGTCGACGACGCGGAACGCTCCGAGGCGACGGATCACTTGCGATGCGAGGAAGGTCGACAGGCTCCGATGCCCGTACGGCACGGGATCGGCGGGCCGGGCCACGGCATGCACCCCGTCGGCTCCGGGACCGTAGAGCGTGCCCTGGACTCCGTACAGCGGCGCGCTCCGGGCCAGGAACACCATCGGGTTTCTTTCGAGGTGCGGACAGAGCACGGCGGCGGCACGGGCGTGTTTCAGGAAGACCGGCGGCTGGTTCGTCAGAACCGTCGGCGCTTCCGGGTCGTGGTCCTTGGGGCCGGCGAGGAAGATGTAACCGAGACGGGTCCGTGCGGGTTCGGCGCAGACCTGGCAGCGCATGTTCTGCATCGTCATGATCTGCCGGTGCGGGTGGATCATCTTCCACTGAGGCTCGCCCGTCATCCGTCCGCCCTCGTCGCACGGGTTGAACGAGCACCGCGCCACCAGCACACCGCGCATGTCCCGGTCCCGAGCCGGATCCTCGTCGGTGTAATGCAGGCGACGCCGGCCGGGAGCGTGTTCACGGATGACGAGGTTGTCCGGTGCCTCTTCCTCGCCTTCCCGCTGCGTGATGAAGGGGACCAGGCCGTATGCGGACGAGGTGTGCAGGAACGGACGCTTGTCTCTCGTCTTCCCGAACGGGCTGTACGGGAGCGGTGGCACGGTCACGCTGCCTCCTTCATGCCCTTGACGGCCGCCGAGGGCGGGGCGCACCGGGTCCGGAGCACGGTGGCCAAGGCGGTCACGGCCGCTCCTCGGTGGACACGGGGAGGTGGCACCAGGTCTCTGCGCCGGCGTCACTGGTCCCCCACTCACCGCCGCATTCCTTCGCCAGAGCGTCGACGAGAACCAGGCCACGCCCGGACTCGTCGTTGTCGTGGTCCGCCGCTCTCGGTGTGGCCTGTCCAGGCACGCCGTCGTGCACTGCGATGCGCAGCGAATCATTGACGAAAGTGATGGTCAGCCTGATCTCCGAGGCACCGCTGTGCAGTAGTGCGTTGGTCAGCAGCTCCGAGACGATGATCACGACGTCGTTCGTCATGGCCTGGAGACCGCAGTACCTCAGCCGTGCGGCGGCGACGCGGCGCATGGCGCCCACCCGGCACGCGTCCTCACGACGGGGCGGTTCATCACCGCGACGGAGGGCCACCTTGAATCGCTCGTTCATCACCTCACCGCCCGGGCGGTAGGTCGTGATGACTCGCTGCTTGGGGGCAGTGTCGGCAAGAGCGCGTCGACAGGTGCGCTCGTGGGCCACCCCAGGTGTCGTCGTCATGGTCGGCTCCATGTCGAAATGGGCAGTGACGACATGGTGCTGACACAACTAGGCCCCAACTATCACGAGTTGGTGATAGTCGGGGCCAAAGGGTGACGGTGAGTTCTGAGGCTGTTCAGTGTGACGTCAGAGGTCCGAGCCAAGCACCGTACGAGAGGAAGCTCTCGGGAAGCCGACGGTGAGCGGCTTCGAGACCGGCGTAGGTCTCCCGCACAGTCGGGTGGTATTTGGCCTGTTGCGGAGCCGTTTTCCTGGCCATGAGCAGACTCTTGAAGGATGCGTCGATCTTGCCCGTCCACATCTGGGCGCGGGCGACTTCGGCGAAGTGGTGGCTGGTGCGCGACTTGGGCCAGTCGCCAGGGATGGACAGACCGTCCGTTGCCTCGACGGCTTCACCGTACTTGTCTAGTTCGGTCAAAACCGAGACGCGGTGGACCTTCACGTTCGTCGGTCCGAAGGCGAGCCAGTGCACCTGTACCGACTCTCCCGTCCCGGCGGCGATCCGTTCGGCTTCGCCCAGGTGCTCGAGAGCCTGGTACTCGTTGTGCGCCCGGCCGGCCATGACCGCCGCGCCGAGGTGCAACTGCCCTGTGACGACCTCCCGCGCCCGGGACTCCTCCGCCTGCCGCAGTGTGGACAGGCCCAGTGACACGAGCCGTTGACCAGTGCGGTACTTGCCCTCTCGCAAGTAGGTGAGGGCGCGAAGGTACTGGTACATGCCGCCGAGGACACCGTCGGACCCGCGCTGTGCGGCCCAGTCCACGCGGGTCAGAGACAGTTGCGCAAGGTCTGGAAAGCCCAGCTTCGCGGCGACGTCGTATGCCGTCCGGTAGAAGGATGCGAGGGTGAGCCAGCCCTCTGTGGTGCCGTTGGCGTGAGCCGCGGTCGTTGCCTCCTCGATGAGGCCGGCAACGTCGGTCGCGGCCCGCTTGATCTCACCGGCGCGAACGGCGGCGCACAGCGCCTCCGCATCGTTCAGCAACTCCTCGGGACGGCGGGGGCGGATGTCCGGATCGGGGCCGAGGTCGTAGACGTCCAGTGCTTCCCGGATGGGCCTTATCAGGACGTCGAGTTCGTCCGCGCGCAGCTCACTCACGTAGGGCTGGCCCATGACCGTCGCGACCTCCACTCGCATGGCTCGCGCGCACGCGGCGACGATGTGTGGAGTGGCGGGCAGGACTCCTTGTTCCGTCTTCGTCAGCGTGCTGTAGGGGACCCCTGCGAGGTCGGAAAGGGCTCTTTGGGTGAGGTGGCGCTCCCGGCGCAGGCGTGCGATCCGGGCGCCGGTGTGGTCTTGAGGCAGAGCGTGCATACTGGCTCCTGTTCTGCTTCGACACCAGAACAGTACCCGCGGTCGGCTACGAGGGGCACCGACGAATTCCGCTTCCCCGTGGAGCGGGAATCGTCCGTCTGAGCGTCGGCGTTGGTCACCGGCGGCTCTACTCGGCTGGAGCAGCAGCGGTGTGATCAGCCAACGGTGGCAATGAGACCGTGCCCACTCTCCTCGTGGCGGGTCGGCCGCATGTCAACCCCGGTCCACAATGCGTGCGCGAACAGGTCCTTACTCCCGGGTGATCGTGGGCGTCGCCTCTCAGCCGCTCAACAGTCGGGTGAGACCGGCCAGTTCCGCCGTGCGCAGCACCCGCCCGGTGAACCCCGGCAGCGGTACGTGCAGGGCCTCGGTCCAGTGGGCGGGGACGGCCGTGATGCCGTGCACGGCCCCGGCCAGCCCGCCGGTGACGGCGGCCACGGTGTCGGTGTCGCCGCCGAGGTCGATCGCGGCGCGCACGGCGTCCTCGTAGGAGGTGGTCGTACGCAGCGCCCAGACGGCGGAGCCGAGGCAGGGCCAGACGGCGCCGTTGAACTCGGTCGCCAGGTCGGGGTGCCAGTCGGGGGCGAGGACGGTGGCGTAGCGGGCGCGATGGTCGGGGTGGACCGCGTGCAGGGTGCCGGGCAGGGCGGTGAGCGGGTCGTCGCCCGCCAGGGCGACCCGCACCAGCTCATGGAAGACCGCCGTGCCCTCCCAGGCCGCGCGGTCCCCGTGCGTGAGCGCGGAGATGCGGCGGGCGGCGTCCATGGTGGCGTCCCGGCCCCGGGGAGCGAAGTGGACGGCGGACGGGGCGGCCCGCATCAGCGCGCCGTTGCCCGCGCCCCGCCCGTTGGTCTGGAAGTGGAGGGCGGCGGCCGTGTCCCAGGCGTCGCCGGAGCCCAGGACGGCCTCGGTCTGCAGGCCGATGTCCTTCGGGTCGGCGGCGGCCCAGCGCCGGAACCGCCCGAAGACGTCCGGCAGGTCGAGCCCGCCGCGCTCCAGAAGGGACTCGGCGACCAGGACCGCCATCTGGGTGTCGTCCGTGGCCTCGCCCGGGTCCCAGCCGCCGCCCCCGCACATCTCGCCACCCTGGCCCGGCTCGGGGAAGCGGGCGGAGAAGGCGCCCTCCGGGCCGAACTCGAAGGGCGCGCCCAGGGCGTCCCCGACGGCCGACCCGATGACGGCCCCGAGGGCGCGTTCGGAGCGGGAAAGGTTCATCGCCGTGACGTCTCAGTCCCGCGCCGACCCCGGATGCAGCCGTACCCACCCCGCCCACGCCGACGTGATCATGTCGTCGACGTCGTACTTGGCCCTCCAGCCCAGTTCGACGGCGGCGCGGTCGGCCGAGGCGACCACGCGGGCCGGGTCGCCGGGGCGGCGGGGAGTGACCGTCGGGGGGTGGTCGTGGCGGGTGACGGTGTTGATGCGGTCGATCATCTCGCGGACGGAGACACCCTCGCCCCGGCCGATGTTGAGGGTGAGGGCGCGCCCGGGGGAGGCCGCCAGGGCGCGGGCGGCGGCGACATGGGCCTCGGCCACGTCGACCACGTGGATGTAGTCGCGGACGCAGGTGCCGTCCGGCGTCGCGTAGTCGTCGCCGAAGACGCGCGGGGCGGCGCCCTCCGTCAGCTTCTCGAAGACCATCGGGACGAGGTTGTGGACGCCGGTGTCGGCGAGTTCCGGGCTCGCCGCGCCCGCCACGTTGAAGTAGCGCAGGGCGGCCGTGGACAGGCCTGCCGCCCGGCCGGTGGCGCGGACCAGCCACTCACCGGCCAGCTTGGTCTCGCCGTACGGTGACATGGGCAGGCACGGTGTCTCCTCCGTGACCAGGTCGACGTCGGGCATGCCGTACACGGCCGCGGAGGAGGAGAAGACGAAGGACGGGACGCCGGCCGACGTGACCGTGTCCAGCAGGACGCGCAGGCCCTCGACGTTCTGCCGGTAGTAGTGCAGCGGCAGGTCCACCGACTCGCCGACCTGCTTCTTCGCCGCGAGGTGTACGACGCCGGTGACGGCGTGGTCGGTCAGGGCGCGCGCGATCCGCTCGCCGTCCAGGACCGAGCCCACGACCAGGGGGACACCGTCGGGTACGCGCTCGGCGATGCCGGTGGACAGGTCGTCGTACACGACCGCTCGCTCGCCCGCCTCGGTCATCGCCCGAACGACGTGCGCTCCGATGTATCCGGCGCCGCCGGTGATCAGCCAGGTCATGTGTGGCCGTCCCCTCGTCAGTGGTCGTCGGTAGCCATGATCGGGCATCCGGCGCCCGGTGGGCACCGCACCCGTCAGGACTCGGCGGTGGCCTTGGGTGCGTACGCGTCCAGGGCGGTCGTGAGCCGGTCGAGACGTGAGCGCAGTTCCTGGACCTCCCCGAGGTCCAGGCCGGTCGCCGCGGCGATCCGGCGCGGCACCTCGACGGCCCGCTCGCGCAGCGCCGCGCCCTGCGCGGTCGGCCGCACCTCCACCGAGCGTTCGTCCCGCGCGCTGCGCTCCCGCAGGACCAGACCGGCCGTCTCCAGCCGCTTGAGCAGGGGCGAGAGCGTGCCGGAGTCGAGCCGCAGGTGCTCGCCGAGCTTCTTCACCGGCAGCTGCCCGTGCTCCCACAGCACCAGCATCACCAGGTACTGCGGGTAGGTGAGGCCGAGTTCCTTGAGGATCACGCGGTAGACGCCGTTGAAGGCGCGCGAGGCGGCGTTCAGGGAGAAGCAGATCTGCTGGTCCAGGCGGAGCCAGTCCGTCGCGGGCGTGGTCATGTGCTTCAGGGTAACCGACGGTCTTTGCACGCAATTAAGTTGTGCACAACTTAATCGCGTGCTCTACTTGTCGTCGTCAGGCGTCGCCACGACGCTTCCGCTCGGATCAAGAGGGACGGTTTCCCCATGGACGCGCTCTACACCGCCGCCGCCACCGCCACCCACGGCCGCGACGGCCGCACCGTCAGCTCGGACGGCAAGCTCGACCTCGCGCTCGGTGCCCCCGTGGAGCTGGGCGGCAACGGGGAGGGCACCAACCCCGAGCAGCTGTTCGCCGCCGGGTACGCCGCCTGCTTCGGCAGCGCCCTCGGCCTCGTCGGCCGGCAGGCGAAGGTCGACGTCAGCGACGCCGCGGTGACCGCCGAGGTCGGCATCGGCAAGCAGGGCGAGGGCTTCGCGCTCGCCGTCACCCTCCGGGTCGAGCTGCCCGAGGGCGTGGACGAGGAGACCGGCCGCAAGCTGGTCGAGCAGGCCCACCAGGTCTGCCCCTACTCCAACGCCACCCGCGGCAACATCCCGGTCGACCTCGTCATCGAGTAGTCGCCGTCGTCGCCGCCGACTCGTCGTCGAGCGGCCGCGGTCGGACGGGCGCTCACCCGACCCGCGCCAGCACCTCACCCGTCCGTTCGCTCCACGCCACCACCACCGCCTCCTCGGGTACCGGCCGCCAGCGGGTCAGCAGCAGCCAGCGGACGTGGTGGCGGCGGACGACGGCGGCGCGCTCGGCGCGGGTCGAGCCGGGCGCGAGGTACGCCTCGACGTCGGCCACCCGCCGCCGGCGTTCCCGCTCGTCCAGCGACGGGTCCGGCCAGGCGGGCGCCGCGAGGTTCGGCCCGTACCCGGCGATGGAGTGCCCGGCGTAGTAGCCGTCGGTGATCACGACCTCGCCGGGGCCGATGTGCCGGGCCGCCCATTCGTACGTCGGCCAGTCGGGCGGCTGCTCGAAACCGACCGGGTCCAGCGGGCGCGGCACGACCGCCCCGGCGTGGACCGTGAGGAAGCCCAGCAGCGCCCCCGCGGCCGTGGTCCAGGCCAGCGCCGCGCGCCACCGCGCCCACGGCCGGGGCGCCGCCAGCTCCACGGCCAGGGCGAACTGGAGCGGTACGAGCGTGAGCCCGAGGATGCGGCCGTAGGTGTAGTGACCGCTGAACCAGCCGTACGCCACCACCGCGCAGTCCAGCGCGAACATCAGCACCAGCGGATCGCGCGGCGACCGGCGTCCGCGCAGCCACAGCGCCGGCAGCCCGAGCAGCGCCAGCCAGAACTCCCCGGGCAGGTGCAGGTACAGGATCCGGTGCATCCCGTCCACACTGTCGTCGCCGGCCAGCGCGTACACGTCGAAGTACGGCCACACCGCGCCCGTCGCCACCGCCACGCCGCCCGCCAGCGCCCACCGTCCGGCGACCGCCCCGCGCCATCCGCGCTGCCATCCGGCCACCAGCGCCACCGCGCCGAGCACCGCCGCCACCGCCGTGATCGGGTGGACGAGGAGGACCAGGCCGTAGAGGGCGCCCAGTCCCGCGTACCCGGGCAGGCCGCGCAGTCCGCTCGGCCCCACGTACCGCACCCGGCGCGCGTCCCGCGCCCGTGCCCCGGTCAGCGCCCAGGCCCAGAAGGTCAGCCCGATCGCGAACGCCGACGGGTAGCCGAGGTTGCCCGTCATCGACATCAGCCCGAGGTAACCGCTCCACCAGGCCCGCTCGGTGCCCCACAGCAGCGTCATCGCGCCCAGCGCCAGCACCGGCGCCCACGGCCGCGGGGACAGCACCCGCACGAAGCGGCCGAGGCCGGTCAGCAGGACCAGCAGGTTCGCGGGCCCGGCCAGCCGCACCACCTCCCAGCCGCCCAGCCCGGTCAGCCGGGCGAACAGACCCTGCGCCACCGCGTACGGCGAGTAGTAGGCGCTTCCCGCGCCGGGCAGGTCGGCCATCGGGTGGCGGGGGTGCAGGAGGTCGGCCTTCAGGCGCTCGACGACGGCCGCGTGCTGGCCGGCGTCGCAGCACAGCGGCACCGCCCAGTACGCCAGCGACAACAGCAGGAAGAACAGGAAACCGACGGCCTGGTACGGGGTGGGACGCCAGGAGCGGCCGCCGCGCAGCGCCGTCGCGCCGCGCACGGACCGCCGGACGAGGACGCCGGTGCTCACGGAAGAGAGGCGAGATGGGACATTCGAGGCATTTGCCGTATATTCCCCTCCGGGACAACGACATGACCTCAGATCACCTCATCGAGTGACGCCCGGGGTGGTGTTCAGCGGGGCGCCGGGGATGGTGTTCAGCGGGTCGCCCGGGGCGGTGTTCAGCCGACCGCCCGAGCCCGGTCGGCATGCCCCTGCGCGGGCAGCGCCACCCGGCCCCGCACCACCGGCTCCAGCAGCAGCGGCACCCCCACCACCGGCAGCAGCCACGCCAGCACGATCAGCCGCTCGCCCCAGATGTTGATGTCCGGATGCCCGGCCTGGGTGAGGATCCCGGTGAACGCCGCCGCGACCAGGAAACCGCCGGCCGCGCCCCCGCGCCGCAGCGCGCCCCACGCCCCGGCGGCCAGGGCCGCGACGAACAGCGGCTCCCGCGCCTGCCGGCGCAGCCACTCCACCCAGAAGTTGCCCTGCAGCTGCCAGAACTCCGCCCACGGCCGCTCCCGGTCGGGCCGGGCGAAGTGGTCGGTGAGCAGGTCCTGCAGGCTGTCGGTCTCGGAGGGGTAGTGCAGCAGCCGCGCCAGGGCCAGCGTGACGACGACGCCGGCCAGGCCGACCGCCGCGAGCGCCGGCACGTACCGGCCCGGCGGCCGGCCCCGCCGGTGCCGTCGCAGGGCGATCAACCCGCCCGCCGCCGCCAGGCACAGCCCGAGGAACAGCGCCTGCGAGTGCTTGACCGTGAACAGCGCGAGCAGCGAACCGGCGACCAGGGCGAGCCCGGCCCGCGCGCGCCCCGCCCGCAGCACCAGCGCGCAGCCCCACACCGCCGCCAGGGTCAGCGTCATCAGCAGCCCCTCCGCCATCGGGCGCATGGCCGTCGTCCCGCACGGCAGCACGTAGTACAGCGCCTGCCCGGCCAGCGCGAGCGGTACCCCCGCGGACAGCGTGCGCAGGATCAGGAAGACGAGGACGCCGCCCGCGCACACGATGACGACGCTCGCCGCCCACAGGCCCCACGTCACCCCGAAGGCCATGACGAACGGGACCAGGAACACCGGGTAACCCGGCCGCGCCTCGAAGATCCGCATGAAGCGCTCCGGCATGAACGGCACGGTGTGCCCGCCGGCCGGCCCGGCAGCCAGCCGCGGCTCCACCGCCCGCCACTCCCGCTCCCGGCACTCGGCCATGACCGGTTCGGTGGGGTCGGGGCGGTGGAAGCGGACCACGTGCACGCTCTGGTCCCGGCGGGCCGTCGACGCCCGGCTCGCGCACACGTAGTCGATCGTGGCCGTCGCCACCTCGCGCTCGCTGCCGCCGCCGAGGCTCAGGGCGTACGACAGGTAGTTCTTGGTGTCGGGCGTGTCCCGGCCGGTGACGTTCGCGAGCTGGAGCAGGGCGAACGCCGCGGCCAGGACCAGCACCCAGGTGCGCGGCCTCACGATGAGGTCAGCGCATCGTGTCCGGCCGGGACGGTGCGGGCCCCGGGGATGCCCCGGAACCCGGGGCCGGGCATCGCCTCGCCCAGCATCAGCGTCCGGACCACCCGCTCGGCGGCCCGCCCGTCGTCGTACTCGCAAAACCGCGCCCGGAACGCGGACCGCAGTCGTGCCGCCTCCTCGTCCCGCCACGCCTCGGAGGCCAGCAGCCACGCCAGCTCCCGGTAGGAGCGGGAGACGTGACCCGGCGCCTCGGCGGTGATGTCGAAGTAGGCGCCGCGGCTCGCGGCGTAGGCGCCCCAGTCGTCGGCGTGGATGACGATCGGCCGGTCCAGGAGCACGTAGTCGAACATCAGGGCGGAGTAGTCGGTGATCAGCAGGTCGGAGGCGAGCATCAGGTCCTCGACGTGCGGCTCGTCGGTCGCGTCGACCAGGACACCCCGCCGGTGCAGCTCGGTCAGGCCCATGCCGCGCGCCGGCCCGGTGGCGAGGGACGGGTGCAGCCGGACCACCAGGGTGTGGCCGTCGCCGAGGTCGGAGGCGAGACGGGCCAGGTCGATCCGGTCGACGTGCCCGCCCCGCCGGTACTCACGCCGGGTCGGCGCGTACAGCACGACGGTGTGGCCGTCCGGGACGCCGAGCCGCTCACGGACCGCGCGGCCGTCCTCCGGGCCGGCGCCCACCAGCACGTCGTTGCGCGGGCTGCCGGTGCGCACGGACGCGAAGTGGCACGGGTACGCCCGCTGCCACACCCGCTCCGCGTACCGGCTCGCGACCAGGCTGTGGTCCCAGCGGTCGGCCCGGCGCAGCATCTGCGGCACGTCCAGCCCGTGCCGGGCGCCGGGCCGGTCCAGCAGGTCGGCGCCCATGTACTTGAGCGGGGTGCCCTGGTGGGTGTGGATGTGGACGCTGCCGGGGCGCTTGGCCACGGCGCCCGGCCAGTTGACGTTGTTGACGAAGAACGTGGCCCGCTCGGTCACCCGGTGGTAGGCCGCGCTGCCGAGGACCACGTGCTCCGTGTCCGGCGGCAGCACGGCCGGGTCCGCCGCGCACTCCTCGTCGCGCACCACCCACACGCCGCGCAGGTGCGGGGCGATCTCGCGGGCCCTGCGGTGGATCGCCGCGGGGTCGCCGAGCACGCCCCGGTGGGAGAACGCCGAGTAGACGACGAGGTCGGGGTCGAGCGCGCGGCGGGTGTTCACCACGGTCCGCAGCCGCCCCGCACGCCCGGCGGCCACCCCGCGCGCCTGCCGTGCCCGCCGCTCCAGCTCCCGGCCGGCCCGCCCGGACTGCCGCCGCAACAGGTAGGCCGAATACCCGAGGGCCCCGCCGTTCAGCACCTGCAGCTCGGCCGGGACCTCGGCGCCCTCCGGCCGGTACGCGCGGAACATCTCGGCGGTGCGGCGGAAGAACTCGGCCCTGTCCGACCGGGGCAGCCGGTCCGGCTTGGACAGGATGTCCAGGCAGTGCTCACCCATCTTGGCGTGCAGGAACGGCCGCCACCGGGCCAGCTCCGGACGGGCGTCGAGGAACGCGAAGACCCGCTCGTACTGCGCGTGCACGTCGAAGTGCTTGCGGCTGGTGGTGGACAGGATGTTGCCCTGGCGGCGCTGCCGGTAGTTGAGGCAGACGCGGTCCAGTGTGGCGATCCGCCCGGCGCTGAACATGACGGGGAACGTCCAGGGCGTGTCCTCGTAGTAGCCCGGTGGGAAGGTGAAGCCCTCCCGCTCCACGAAGTCGCGCCGGTAGACCTTGTTCCACACCACCATCAGCAGGTCGAGGATCGCGGGGTGCTCGGCGGCGGTGAAGGTGCCGTCGCCGGCCTGGGCCAGCACCCCGGCCAGCACGTTGCGCCGGGTGCCGCCCCACCAGTAGGTGCGCGCGTAGTCGAAGACCAGGACGTCCGGGTCGGCCGTCTCCGCGAGCCGGTCGGCCATCGCGCGCAGGGCGCCCGGGGTGAGCGTGTCGTCGCTGTCCAGGAAGAAGAGGTAGTCGCCGGTGGCGTGCGGCAGCCCGGCGTTGCGGGCCCGGCCGAGGCCCACGTTCTCCTCCAGGTGCAGCACGCGCACCCGCTCGTCGCGGGCGGCGTACTCGTCGAGGATCGCGCCCGAGCCGTCCGGCGAGCAGTCGTCGACGGCGACGACCTCGATGTCCCGGTAGGACTGGTCCAGAACCGAGTCGAGGCACTCGCGCAGGAAGCCCTGCACCTTGAAGCAGGGGATGATGACGCTGAAGCGGGGCACTGCGGAATCAGCTCCTTGCGAAGGTGGCGGCGGCGGGGGCGGGGACGCGCTCGGCGAGCGGGATCACGGGCGGCAGCGCCTCGGGCGGCTCGCCGAGCAGCACCCGGCGTACGACGCGTTCGGCGGCCCGGCCGTCGTCGAACTCGCAGAACCGCTCCCGGAAGGCCGCCCGCAGCGCCGCCGACTCCGGCCCCGCGTACGAGCCGTCGCGAAAGACGCGGGCCAGTTCATCGGGCGTCCGCGCCACCGGGCCGGGCGGCGCCGCCAGCAGGTCGAAGTAGACGCCGCGGGTCTCCCGGTAGACGTCCCAGTCGTCGGCGTACACGACGATCGGCCGGTCCAGGTTGGCGTAGTCGAACATGATCGACGAGTAGTCGGTGACCAGCGCGTCGGCGGCCAGGCACACGTCCTCGGAGGAGCGGTGCGCGGTGACGTCGATGATCCGGCCGGTGCTCCGCGCGCCGCCCCGGTCGTAGAAGTAGTGGGCGCGCAGCAGCACCACCACGTCCTCGCCGGCCGCCTCGCAGAACGCCTCCAGGTCCAGGCCGCCGGCGCCGAAGCCGGCCTCGTAGTCCCGGTGCGTGGGCGCGTACAGCACGGCCGTCGCCCCCTCGGGTACGCCCAGCTCGCGCCGGACGCGGGCGACGTCCTCGGCGGTCGCCGTGCAGAAGACGTCGTTGCGCGGATAGCCGTACTCCAGGTGCTCGTAGGAGCCGGGGAAGGCGCGCTCCCACATCTGGGTGGAGTGGCGGTTGGAGGACAGGTTGTAGTCCCAGCGGTCCACGCGGCCCAGCAGCTTGGTGAAGCTGCCGCTGGCCGCGGCCACCACGGGATACGTCGACTGGTCGACGCCCATCGTCTTCAGCGGGGTGCCGTGCTGCGTCTGCAGGTGCACGCTGCCGGGGCGTTTGACGACCTCGTCGGCGAAGTTGGCGTTGTTGACCAGGTACTTGGCGCGGGCGAGCACCTCCCAGTAGCGCGCGCTGCCGATGACGGCGTGGTCGACGTCCTCGGGGACCGTGTGCGCCTGGTCCGGCTCGACCAGGAACACCGACCGCAGGTGCGGGGCGAGTTCGCGGGCCTTGGCGTGGATCGCCGCCGGGTTGCAGGCGTAGCCGCGGCCCCAGTAGGCGCAGTACACGACGAGACCGGCGTCCAGCGGGCGGCGCAGCCGGCGGCGGTAGCGCAGGCGGGTGCGCAGTCCGTGCGGGCGCGGCAGGCGACGCAGGACCCCGGTCGCCGCCCGGTTCGCGGCGCGCAGCACGCGGAAGGCGGCGTACGATCCGGACGCCAGCAGCCGGTGCTGCACGCCGAGCCGGCCGCCCGGGGGCCGGAAACCGGCGGGGCGGTGCCGCCGGTAGAGGTGGCTCGCCCGGCGGAAGAAGACGCGGCGGCCCTGGCGTGTCAGACGCCGGGGGTGCGTGGCGGTCTTCAGGATCGCGGCGAAGAGCTGCTCGAACAGCGGACCGCGCCGCTCGGCCGGCAGCCCCCGCTCGGCGGCGTGCGCGAGTGCCAGTTCGGCCTGGTCGAGGAGGTCGGCGTGGTGTTCGCCGGGCAGGTGCAGCCGGTTGCCCTGCCGCCGCACCAGATGCCGTACGACCACGGAACGCAGCACGGCCACGCGTTCGGCGCGTGCCGCGACCAGGGCCCCGAAGCCGACGTCCGTGAAGTGCCCGTCGGGGAAGGCCAGCCGGCGTTCGGTGAGGAAGGTGCGGCGGTAGACCGCGCTCCACGCGGGCAGCAGCACGCCGGTGAGATGCGGGGCGTGGCCGGGGGCGAAGACACCGTCCGGGGCCTTGGCCAGCAGGGGGGCGGCCGGATTGGTCGCCTCGCCCTCCCACCAGGGGACGCGCTCGTGTTCGACGTACAGCACGTCGACGCCGCCGGTGTCCGCCAGCCGCGCGTCCAGCGCCGCCAGCGCGCCCGGGGCGAGGACGTCGTCGCCGTCGAGGAACAGCAGGTAGGCGCCGGTCGCCGCCCGCATCCCGGTGTTGCGCGCTCCGGCGAGCCCGGCCGACGGCGGCGAGTGCACGGGGGCCACCCGGGAGTCCCGCGCGGCGCGTTCCTCCACGACGTCCCCCTCGGCGCGGTCCGGGGTGTCGCGGACGGGGATCAGCTCGAAGTCGCCGAAGGACTGGGCGAGGACCGAGTCCAGCGCCTGGGACAGCCGCCCCGCGACCCCATGGGACGGGACGATGATGCTGAAGCGGGGCATACTGCTCTTTCTCTCGTTCTCCTGGTCGCACGGGAGCCGTCCGTCCGGCGGAAGTCCTCCGTCCGGCGGAAGCCCCCCGCCGGACGGGAGCCGCCGGTCCGGCCGAAGCCACCCCCCGCCGCTCCTGCCGTCCGGCGGCCCGGCCGTCCGGTCGGCCGCCAGGTGGGCGGCCGGGTCGGAGTGGGACGCGACGAGTTGCGGGGCATGCGAACTCCCAGAGGACAAACGGCGATCAGAGGCTGTCGGTGACGGTGCGGAGCCCAGCGGGTTTCGGCACGGTGGCCAGCGGGGTGGGGATGAGAGCCGCGGACGGGGGTCCTCCCGCCCGGGCGAGGCCTGGAGCGGGGAAGGAGGGTGCCGGCCGGCGCTCGGCGAGCGGCACGACGGGCGGCAGGTCCGTCTCCCCGAGCACCACCCGGCGTACGACGCGCTCCGCGGCGCGGCCGTCGTCGTACGGGCAGAACCGCTCGCGGAAGGCGGCCCTGAGCCGGTCGGACCGGATTCCGCACCAGTGGCCGTCGGCGAAGACGCCGATCAGCTCGTCCTCGTCCCGTGCGATCGCGCCCGGCGGGAAGGAGCGCAGGTCGAAGTAGGTGCCGTGGGTCGCCTCGTACGCCTCCGGCTCGTCGGCGTGGATCACGATCGGCCGGTCCAGACCCGCGTAGTCGAACATCAGTGCCGAGTAGTCGGTGACGAGGGCGTCCGAGGCCAGGCAGAGCGACTCCACGCTCGGGTGGTCACTGACGTCGAGGACACGACCGCCGGACTCGGCGAGCGGGCCGCCGTGGCGGGGGTGGGCGCGGGCCAGCACCATGAAGCGGGGGCCGAGACGGGTGACGACGCGCTCCAGGTCCAGGGCGGCGCGCTGGGCGCGGCGGTAGTCGCGGTGGGTGGGCGCGTACAGGATCGCGACCGTGCCCGCGGGGATGCCGAGGGTCTCGCGCAGCCGCGCCACGTCCGCGGCCGTCGCCCGCTGGAGGACGTCGGTGCGGGGCTGGCCGTACTCCAGGGTGCGGTACCCGCCGGGGTGGACGCGTTCCCAGGTCAGGGTGGAGTGGCGGTTGGCGGAGACGACGTAGTCCCAGGAGTCGACGTCGCGCAGCAGTCGGGCGAAGTCGGTGCCGGCCGCGGCGGCCGGGCGTTCCTGAAGGTCCAGGCCCATGCGCTTGAGGGGCGTCCCGGTCTGCGTCTGGATCAGCACCTGGCCCCGGCGCTTGACCAGGCCGGCGTCGAAACCGGTGTGGTGCACCAGGTACCGGGAGCGGGCCAGCGCCGTCCAGTAGGCGGCCGTGCCGGGGACCAGGCGGCGCGTGCCGGGCGGGATCGTGTGGTGGTGCGCGGGGTCGGCGGCCCACGCCGTGCGCACGTGCGGCGCGAAGCTGCGGAACGCCTCCTCCAGCGCGCCCGGGTTGCAGCCGTACCCCCGGTCCCCGTCACCGGCGAAGACGGCACGGTCGGCGCGCAGCGGGAGGCGGCGCTGGACGCGGTAGTGCAGGCGGAGGGTGATGCCACGCGTGGTGCGCAGCAGCCTGGCGGTGCCCTTCACCGTCCGGTGGCGCAGGGCCGACGCCAGCCGCAGGGCCTCGTAGGTGCGGCGCAGGCCGAGCCGGAGCAGCGCGTGGCGCAGGCGCACCGGCAGCGGGGCGGGGGCGCCGGGGACCCGGTAGCGGCGGCAGTGGACGCGGGCCCGGCGCAGGAACTCGCCGCGCAGGGAGCGCGGGAGGCGGTCGGGGCGGGTGAACACCGTCGTCAGGTGGTCGGCCATGCGGCGGAACAGCACCGGCCGCCAGCGGGCCAGCTCCGGGTCCGACTCCAGGAACGCGAAGACGCGGTCGTACTGCGCGAAGACGTCGAGGTGCCGTTCGCTCGGCGTGCCCAGGATGCTGCCCCGCCGGCGCTGCCGGTAGTGGACGCAGACCCGGTCCAGGGTGGCGATGGACCGGGCCGTCATCAGCACCGGGTACGTCCACGGGGTGTCCTCGTAGTAGCCGGGCGGGAAGGTGAGGCCCGCGCGCTCGGCGAACTCCCGCCGCACCGTCTTGTTCCAGGCCACCATCAGCAGCCGCAGCAGCCCCGGCCGGTCGGTGAGCCGGAACGGCGCCGGGCCCTCCTCGGTGAGGTGCGCGGCGGCCTGGTTGCGGACCGCCTCGCCCGACCAGTGGGTACGCGCGTAGTCGTAGACCAGGACGTCCGGTTCCCCGGTCTCCTTGATCCGGTCGGCGACGGCCCGCAGCGCGTGGGGGGTGAGGGTGTCGTCGCCGTCGAGGAAGACCAGGTAGTCGCCGCCGGCCCGCTCCATGCCGGCGTTGCGGGCGGGTCCGAGGCCCTGGTTCCCGGGCAGGTGCACGGCGCGTACGCGCGGGTCGAGGGCCGCGAACTCGTCCGCGATCGCACCGCAGGCGTCCGGTGAGCAGTCGTCGACGACGATCAGTTCGAGGTCCGGGTACGACTGGGACAGCACCGACTCCAGGCACGCGTGCAGATACGCCTGAACCTGGTACGCGGGAACGATGACACTGAACCTGGGCACGGGGACATCCATGGGTCGGCGGGGTCGGCGCGGGCGTTCGGCCCGGGAACGGCCGCCGGAGTGACTTGGTTACGTTCCCTGCGGCATTCGGGGGACCCCGCGCGCGCGGCGGGCACCCGTACGCGGGAAGGGGCGGACCGGTGTCCGGCCCGCCCCTCAAGGGTGCTGTCGCGGCGGCTACTTGACGGCGCCCGCCATGACGCCGGAGACGAACTGCCGCTGGAACGCGAAGAACACGGCCAGCGGAACCACCATGGAGATGAACGCCCCCGGTGCCAGTACGTCGATGTTGTTGCCGAACTGCCGTACCTGCGACTGCAGGGCGACCGTGATCGGCTGGCTCCCGGAGTCCGAGAAGATCAGCGCGACCAGCATGTCGTTCCACACCCACAGGAACTGGAAGATGCCGAGGCTCGCGATCGCGGGCCCGCCCAGAGGCATCACGACCCGCACGAACAGCCGCAGTTCACCCGCGCCGTCCAGCCGGGCCGCCTCCAGCAGCTCTCTCGGGATCTCCGCGAAGAAGTTCCGCAGCAGGAACACCGCGAAGGGCAGGCCGAAGCCGACGTGGAACAGGATCACGCCGAGGACCGAACCGAACAGGCCGATCTTGCCGAAGAGTTCGGCGATCGGGATCAGCGCGACCTGGACGGGCACCACGAGCAGCCCCACCACGGCCAGGAACCACCAGTCGCGGCCCGGGAAGTCCATCCACGCGAAGGCGTAAGCCGCCAGCGAACCGATGACCACGACCAGGACCGTCGCCGGGACCGTGATCAGCGCGGTGTTGAGGAGGGAGGAGGTGATGTCGCCGTTCTCGAGCAGTTCCTCGTAGCTCTGGAAGGTGAGCTGGGACGGCTTGGTGAAGACCTCCCACCAGCCGCTCGCCGCCATGTCCCGGGGCGTGCGCAGCGAGGACAGCAGCAGGCCGATGGTCGGGACCAGCCAGAACAGGCCCACGACGATCAGGAACACCCGGACCAGTCCGCCGCTGACGCCCTCGGCGAGCCGCGACCCCAGCGACCGCTTCGCCTTGAGGGCCGTGCCGGGTGGCGTCGGCACCGTCTTCGTGAGGGAGCCCGCGTCCGTGGTCATCGCCGCACCTCCCGCCGCAGCCGCCGTACGTTGAACCACATCACCGGGATCACGAGGAGCAGCAGGAACACCGCGATGGCGCTGGCGATGCCCGGCTGGTCCGAGGCGAAGCCCTTGCGGTACAGCTCCAGGGCGAGCACGTTCGCGTCGTCCTGGGAGGAGCCGGGGGCGATGATGAAGACCAGGTCGAAGACCTTCAGCACGTTGATCATCAGGGTGACCACGACGACCGCGAGGACCGGCGCCAGGAGCGGGACCGTAACCCGTCTGAAGACCTGCCACTCGTTGGCACCGTCGACCCGGGCGGCTTCGAGGAGTTCGCGCGGGACACCGGCCAGCCCGGCCGCGATCAGCACCATCGCGAAGCCCGCCCACATCCACACGTACGACCCGATGACGGCCGGGGTGACGAGGGAGGGGCCGAGCCAGCTCAGGCCGTTGTACGGCTCCTCGAAGTTGCCGGCGGGGAGCCTGAGCCGCGCTCCGTCGGCCGCGGCCGGGAGCGTGAAGGTGCCGTCGCCGGCCGCCGTGGTCCTGGCGACGACCTTGCCGTCCTTCACCGCCTCGATCCTCATCCCGGCGTAGCCCAGCTCGGCCGCGTCGACGCCGTTGAGTGTCCCGACGCCCTTGCCGCGGGTGAAGTCCTGCCAGGTGGTGCCGGTGATCCTCCCGTCCTCGGGCTGCGCGCGCACGGCGTTGTCCGCGCCGTCCGGCATCAGGTCCGGGGCGACGCCGACGAGGGGGAGGACGACGGTCCCGCCCGCGCTCACCGGCTCCTTGGTGATGAACGCGCCCCCGCCGGCCGGTTCCAGCGGCGACTCGCGGCCCGGGTGCGCCTTCGGGAACGCCGACGACTCGGCGAACGTGTCGTGCACCCCGACCCACACCGCGTTCGCGACGCCCTTGTCCGGGTCCTGGTCGTACACCAGGCGGAAGATGATGCCGGCCGCCAGCATCGAGATCGCCATCGGCATGAAGACGACCAGCTTGAACGCCGTGCCCCAGCGGATCCGCTCGGTCAGCACCGCGAAGATCAGACCGAGCGCGGTGGCGACCGTCGGCGCGAACACCACCCAGATGATGTTGTTCTTCAGGGCGGTGCGGATGCCGTCGTCGGTGAACAGCGCCTGGTAGTTGTCGAATCCGGCGAAGGAGTCGCCGGACTGGTCGTAGAAACTGCGGATCAGCGAGTACCCGATCGGGTAGACCACGAGCGCGCCGAGCAGCACCAGGGCGGGCAGCAGGAACAGGGCCGCCACGGTCTTGCGGGTGCCGGTCACGCTCTTGCGCGACTTGGGGGCGGCAGGGGCCGGTGAGGCTCCTCGAGGGGCTCCTGCCGCCGTGGCCGACGCCATCGCGTCAGTTCCCGTAGGCGGCGGCCGCGTCCGCCTCCAGCCGCTGCTGCGCGCCCGCGATGTCCTTCGGGTTCTTCAGGAAGTCCTGCAGCGCCTTCCACTCGCCCTTGCCCGGCGTGCCGCCGAAGGCCTGCGGGGCCTGGTCCGACATGTCGAAGCGGAAGTCGTCGCCGGCCGCGATCAGCGCCTCGGCGATCTTCTTCTGCACCTCGTTCGGGTACGCCGACGTGTCGAAGCTCTTGTTGGGCGAGAGGTAGCCGCCGAGCTTCGCGTGGATCGCCGCCGCGTCCGGGGAGGCCAGCCAGGTGACCAGCGCCTGCGACGCCTTCGAGTCCTCCAGGATCACCGCCGCGTCGCCGCCCGAGACCACCGGCGCGGTGTCGCCGACCGCCGGGAACGGGAACACCTTCGCGTCCGTGCCGACCTTCGCGTCCGTCCCGCCGATGTTGACCTGTACGAAGTCGCCCTCGTAGACCATGCCGGCCTTGGGCTGGTCGCCGCCGGTGAAGGTCTGCGTCACCGAGGCCGGGAAGTCGGTCTGCAGCGCGCCGGCCGCGCCGCCCGCCACGTAGTCCTTCTTGCCCCAGATCTCGGCGAGGGTGGTCAGGGCCTCCTTCACGGAGGGGTCCGTCCACTTGATCTCGTGCCTGGCGAGCTGGTCGTACTTCTCCGGTCCGGCCTGGGAGAGGTAGACGTTCTCGAACCAGTCGGTGAGGGTCCAGCCTTCCGCGCCGCCGACGGAGAACGGCGTGACGCCCGAGTCGTAGACCGTCTGGGCGGCGGTGAGCAGCTCGTCCCAGGTCCCCGGCTCGGCGGCGCCCGCGTTCTCGAAGACCTGCGCGTTGTACCAGATCAGGGACTTGTTGGCGGCCTTGTAGTAGACGCCGAACTGCTTGCCGGCGACCTTGCCGATGTCCTGCCAGCCCTGCGAGTAGTTCTCCTTCAGCTCCTTGGTGGCCTCCGCGCCCAGCGGCTTGGCCCAGCTCTTCTCCACGGCCTGCTTGATGGCGCCGGGCTGCGGGAGCATCGCCACGTCCGGCGGGGCGCCGCCCGCGATCTTCGAGCCGAGGAAGTTGATGATCGGGTCCTGGGCGGGCACGAAGGTCACCTCGGCGCCGGTGCGCTTCTCGAACTCCTCGAGGACCTTGGTGAAGTTCTCCTGCTCGGCGCCGGTCCAGACGGCGGCGACCTCCAGGCTCTCCCCGTCCAGCCTGGGCAGGGTGACGGTGGCGGCCGGCTGCTTGGCGCCGTCGCCCTGGCCGCCCTTGTCGTCGCTGCCGTTGTCGTCGTCGCCGCCGCACGCGGTGAGCGAGAGTGCGAGGGCTCCCGCGGCGAGGGCGGCGGCGGCCCGGGTGGACCTCTTCGCGGCCTTGTTCACGGTCCTGTTCGCGGCCCTGTTCGCGGCCCTGTTCGTGACTTTCCTGACGGTCCTGCGTGTCCGCATGGTGCTGCTCGTGCGCATCACTGCCCCGTTCTTCGTTCCTCGTCGAACGTCCGGCGCTGTCCCGTGGGCTCTGGTGTACGCCAGGGGGGTGAGGGCGGCAAGAGCGCGTCCGGCGTCAGGACGGAGATCGTGACCGCGTCGTGACCGGGTGGGCGGTGCTGGTGCGGGCGTCGTCGGGGGTTGCCGAGGCCGGGGCCCGGGGCCGCCGGTCCCGGGCCCCGGGGCGGTCACTTCCGGACCCCGGCCGGCCTCGGCGCCAACGGTCTCGTCCCCGAGCTCCTGCGGAGGGCGCGCCTCCGACGGGCAGTGCCGTGCCCGGCGTCACAGCAGTGACGGCACCTCCGCCGCCGCGACCTCCCGCGCCGCCCGCTCCAACGCGCTCGCCAGCAGGGCCAGATCCGTCGGCCCGTTCCCCAGCTCGCGCACGGGCCGCCGGGTGGGCGGATCGCCCATGCGGTGCCACTCCAGGGGGACCACCGTGGGCCGCAGGGTCGCCGTGCGAGGGATGCGGCCCGTGACCCGGCCGCCCTGGAACAGCACGGTGCGTCCGTCCGGCCCGGTCAACCGCCCACGCCCCGGCATCGGCTCGTCCGGTCCGGGCGCCGGCGTGTCGAGAGCGACGCGCAGGGTGGCGCGGAGCGCGGGTTCCGTCTGGGCCGTGCGGCCGCCGGGCGTGGTGGCCGCCACCAGGTGCACCCCCAGCCGCTCGCCCTCCCGGGCGACCGCTTCCAGCGCCCGCATCACCGACCCCGCCGCGGGCCGCCCGGGTGAGCCGAGCGGGGGAGTGACCAGGGTGTCGAGGTCGTCCACGACCACGACGAGGCGGGGGAGCGGGGGCGCCGCCCCCGCCCGGCGCCGAGCCGCGCCCGGTCGCAGCCGCAGTGTGGAGCTGGGAGGGGAGTCGACGTCCCCGGTGTCGGATATCGCCGCGGGGACGGGATTGCCCCCGCCCGCCGGCGTGCGCTGGGCGACCAGTCGGCCCGACACCTCGCGCCCGGTGTGCCACTCGGCGAAGTCCGACCGCCCGAGCAGTTCGGCGCGCCGCTTCAGCTCGGCGCTCAGGGACTGCGCGAACTCCCGCATGCGGACGGGGTCGTTGGCGGTGAGGTGGGTGGTGACGTGCGGTACGTCCGTACAGACCCGCAGCCCCTCTCCGGGCCCGCCGCCCGAGCTCACGCTGTCCCGGCCGTCCATCAGGACGATTCCGAGGCGGTCGGGGCGTTCGGCGGAGGCGAGCGAGGCGACGAGCGCCCGCAGCAGCTCGGTGCGGCCGCTGCCGGTCGGGCCCTCGATCAGCAGATGCGGTCCCTCGGCGGCGAGGTCGAACGTGACGGGGCCGCGCGGTCCGGCGCCCAGGACGCCCTGCGCGCGTCCGCCGAGGGCCTCCGTGTCGTCGGCGGCGTCGGCCCACCGGGCCATCAGGGAGGCCGGGGTGGCCCGGGCGAGGCCCAGCTCGTCGAGGAGCCGGGCCGCCTGGGGCAGCGGCGCGGACACGCGCGCGTGCCGGTCGCCGGCCGCGCCGTCGGTGCGCAGCGGGGCCAGGGCGCGCGCGAACCGCTCGGCCCAGGCGAGGGAGACGGCGTCGACCGTGCCGAGGGTGCCGTGCCCGACCGGGCCGGCCGGAGCGCCCTGGGGGGCGCCCGTGCGCGCGATGCGCAGCAGGCGCAGGGCCGTCGCCACGTCTCCGCTGAGCAGCGCCACGGCACCGCACTCCCGGAACACGGCCGACACCGCGCAGGCGGCCTCGTACGTCTCCGTCACCGGGGACGTCGGAGAGGCGGCGGCCGTCTCGGCGAGGCACAGGACGTGGATGCCGGCCCGCGGGCCCTCCAGGGCCAGCCGCGCCACCGCCTCGCGCACGTCGGCACCGCCGGGGTCCCCGTCCACGACGACCACGGTGTACGGCCCGGCGAAGCCGCCCGCCGGGCCGGTTCCGTCGTCGGCCCGTGCCCAGGAGGGATGCCGGGCGCCGGTCGTGGCGGCCTGTCGTGGGTCCTGTCGCGTGTCCTGGGCGGGAGCCGTCGGCTGGGCCGGGATCGTGCCGGCGGGGGCCGGCGGCCGTGCTCCGGTCCGGGTGTCCGTCAGGTGGTCCTCCAGGCGGCGGAGGAGTTCCTGGGCGCGGGCCGTGGCCTGCTCGCGGTCGTAGGCGAGCAGCAGGCGGCAGTCCTGGCCGTGTCCCGGGCGCAGCTGCGGCAGCCAGCCCAGCCACGACCACTCGGCGGCCCGCTCGGCGAGCGGACGGGAGCGGTCCGCGCTGATCAGAACGATCTCCAGGACGTCCGCGGAGTGCAGCGCGGCGAGCTGGGCGAGCACCGCGCGGGCCAGCCCGGCCAGCCGCGCGCGCGGGCCGGCCAGCCCGAGCGCCCCGACCTCGCGCAGTCCGGCGGTCACCGGAACCGCGGGCAGCGGCACGTCACCGCCGGGCGCCACCCGGTCAGCCGTACCGAGCCGCACGGTGAGCGTCTCCGGGTGGCCCGGGCCGCGCTCCCACAGCCGTGGCCCCGGGCCGAGCGCCGTCAGCAGCAACGAGGCGGGATCCGGCCAGGTCTCCGGCGCGCGGGAGGTGCCGGCCGGGGCCGCCGGTGCCGGTCCGGCCGGCACCTCGTCGTACGCGTACGCGCCGGACCCGGTGGTGTCCTGCGTGCCGCCGCGGCCCCCGGTCAGCCGCCGCGCCCACGCGCCGAGGCCGCCGCGCCTGCGCACGCCCGGGGGCACGTCGGTGCCGCGCAGGGGCGTGCCCTTGCGCCCGGTGCCGCCGTCCGGGCCGGTGCCCCCGGCGGGACCGGCGGTCTCACCGGGGGCACCGAAGGGAGCCGTCTCGAAGGCGTCCCGTCCGTGGGTGTCCCGTCCGTGGGTGTCCGCTCCCAGGGCGCCCGCCGCGTACGCGCCGGCGTCGGGCGTGCCCGTCCCGTACGCCTCCGCTCCGGGAGTGCCGGTGCCGGACGCGCCTGCTCCGAGCGCGCCCGCACCGTAGGTGGTCGCGCCGAAAGCGCCCCCGTGCGTCTCGTCTCCCGCCGGAGCCGGCCGGGGGACGCCCGCCGCGGGACCGGCGCCGTGGCTCTCGGCGCGCGGTGCGCCGCGCTGCCCGGGGGCCTGGAGCGGCTCGGGCGGCGCCACGCCGGTGCCGGGCCCCCCGATGCCGTGGGTGTGGTGCGTGCGCCCGGCCGGGCGGTGCCGGCCGGCGGAGTCGGCCCCGTCGCTCCCGGCCGTCCCGGTGGTGGATCCGCGAGGAGAACCGTCCCGCCCGTCGGCCCTGTGTGCCGGGCCGTCCGCCGGCCCGTCGGTCCGCGGGAGGCCGTCCGTTCCGCCGGCGGGGCGTGCGGTGCCGTCCGTGACACTGCCCGCGCGTGTGGAACCGCCCGCGCCGGCGTGGCCCTCCGCCCCGTCGGCCACGCGCGCGTGCGCCGACTCGTCCCCGGCGCCCGTCCCGGCGCCCCGCGACGGGGGCGTCACCGCACCGGACAGCCGTACGTGCCCCTCCCCGTCCGGTGTGGTCGCCACCCGCGCCGTCGCCCCCTGGGCGACCGGTACGAGCCGCAGGGCCGACTCGCCGATCCGCAGCAACGCCCCCGGCGCGAAGCGGACCGGACGGTTGCCCACTCGGGTGCCGTCCAGGGTGGTGCCGTTGGTGGAGCCGAGGTCGGCGACCGAGACGCGGCCGTCGGAGGCGACCGTCACGGCACAGTGCGTCCGGGAGACGTCCGGGTCGTCGAGCGCGACGTCGGCGTCGGCGGAGCGGCCGAGCCGGACCTGGCCGCCGTGCAGCAGATGGACGCCGCCCGCGTCGGGACCGGCGACCACGTGGAGCTGGGCCGGGACGTCGGCCGGTTCGGAGTGCGGGTCGGGCTCGCCCGGGGCGCCCAGGCAGAGCACGGCGCCGTCGATCAGCGGAGGCTCGCCCAGGGTGCTGCGCTGGGCGTCCAGCCGCTGCGCGCCGGCGTAGAGCACCACCTGCCCGGAGCCCGGGGCCTCACCACCGGGGAGCGCCGCGGCCAGCGCGGAGGCGACCGCGGCCAGGGCCGTGCCGGCCGGCGCGGTGACCAGCACGTCGCAGCTCGCGGCGCGGCCCCCCACCGAAGCATGCGGGCCCAGCGGGTCTACGACGGTCAGCCGGATCTGCATCGCCGTCAGCGGTCCCTTCGCGCGGGCGCCCGCGCGCCGGGGACAGAAGCCGTCTACCACGGTCCCCCACCGCGGACTTCCCCCACCGCCACACGAGCACGTCGGCCAGTACTGCACGCATCCTTGCACCTGCCACTGACAACGCGCCCGTCGCCCGCTGCCAAATGATCTTGATTGGTCGGCTCTGCCCGCAAAAGTGCCTGACAGGTGACACAGCGGTGATCGAATGGCGTCCGCTTGAGATCGGTCACGTCCGGGCCCGGCAACCAACGGACCGGGTCGAGCGTCTTCCCTTCGAACGCGCGCCGGAAGCGGAACGTAAGGCACACCGGCGGACCAATGGGAACCACAGGACGACGACAGCCCGGTGCCGGGAGCGCGGCACTACAGTGGGGCGGAACAGTCGGCAAGCAACAGGGAGTGCATGACGTGCGGCCGGTAGGCAGCAAGTACCTCCTCGAGGAGCCCCTCGGTCGCGGTGCCACGGGCACCGTCTGGCGCGCACGCCAGCGGGAGACCGCGGGCGCCGAGGCGGCCGTGGCCGGACAGCCCGGCGAGACCGTCGCGATCAAGGTCCTCAAGGAGGAGCTCGCGAGCGACCCCGACATCGTGATGCGCTTCCTGCGGGAGCGTTCCGTCCTGCTCCGGCTGACCCACCCCAACATCGTCCGGGTCCGCGACCTGGTCGTCGAGGGCGAGCTGCTGGCGCTCGTCATGGACCTCGTCGACGGTCCCGACCTGCACCGCTACCTGCGGGAGAACGGGCCGTTCACCCCGGTGGCCGCAGCCCTGCTCACCGCGCAGATCGCCGACGCCCTCGCCGCCAGCCACACCGACGGCGTCGTCCACCGCGACCTGAAGCCGGCCAACGTCCTGCTGAAGCAGACCGGCGGCGAGATGCACCCGATGCTCACCGACTTCGGCATCGCCCGCCTCGCCGACTCACCCGGCCTGACCCGCACCCACGAGTTCGTCGGTACGCCCGCGTACGTCGCGCCGGAGTCCGCCGAGGGCCGCCCGCAGACCTCCGCCGTCGACGTCTACGGCGCCGGCATCCTGCTGTACGAGCTGGTCACCGGCCGGCCCCCGTTCGGCGGGGGCTCCGCCCTGGAGGTGCTGCACCAGCACCTGAGCGCCGAACCGCGCCGCCCCTCGACCGTCCCCGACCCGCTGTGGACGGTCATCGAGCGCTGCCTGCGCAAGAACCCGGACGAACGCCCCAGCGCCGAGAACCTCGCTCGCGGCCTGCGCGTCGTCGCCGAGGGCATCGGCGTGCACGCGAACAGCGCGCAGATCGGCGCCGCCGAGAACGTGGGCGCGCTGCTCGCGCCCGACCCGGCGCCCGCGCAGGTCCCGGGCGCTCCCGGCGCCGCCGACCCGACGCAGGTCCTCCCGCAGAACCCGCCCGGCGCCCATGACCCGAACGGCGCGACCAGCGTCCTGCCGCACACCGGCGGCCCCGCGGGCGCCGCCGACCCCACCGCCGTACTCCCGAACCGCGGCGCGGCCGACCCGACCGCCGTGATGCCCCCGGTGCCGCCGGGACAGCCGGGCGGGCCGGGGCAGGGGCAGCCCGGGGGACCCGAGGACCCGCACCCGTGGCAGAACCAGCTGCGCGCCGCCCGCGACCGCAACGAGCAGACGCAGGTCCAGTACATCGATCCGAACGACGACCCGCTGCGCCGCCGCCCCCAGCGGCAGGTCTCCCGCCCGCAGCAGCAGCCCCGCCAGGCTCCGCAGGGCCCGCCGCCCCAGCAGCCCGGCTACGGCTATCCGCAGCAGCAGCAGCAGCAACAGCCGCAGCGGTACGCCACTCCGCAGCCCCAGCAGCCCCAGCGGCCGCCCCGGCCCCAGCCGCAGCGCTACGCCCCGCCGCCCACGCCCGAGCCCCAGCCGCCCCGTCGTGAGCCCCGGCCGCCGCGGCAGCGCAGCGCCAACCCCATGCGCATCCCCGGTCTCGGCTGCCTCAAGGGATGCCTGGTCACGGTCGTCATCCTGTTCGTGGCCGGCTGGCTGATCTGGGAGCTGAGCCCGCTGCAGGACTGGATCGGCACGGGCAAGGGCTACTGGGCGCAGCTCAGCGACTGGTTCACCACCGCGACCGACTGGATCGGGGAGCTCGGCGGCGGCGAAAGCGGTTTGGGCGGCGGCGGGTCCTCGACCGGCAACTGAGCCGCCGACGGACCGCGCTCCGCCCGACTCCGGGACGGTTCCCGACGACGAGTCTGGAGATTTGTCGACACCCAGCGGGTGATTTCGGCCTCCCCTGTGAAGGCCGGCTCCTCGGACGCGTACTTTTAAGCGCAACACGCGTCGGTAGGAGCAGTCTTGGCACGGAAGATCGGCAGCCGGTACACCGCCCACCAGATCCTCGGGCGGGGCAGCGCCGGCACGGTGTGGCTGGGCGAGGGGCCCGAGGGACCCGTCGCGATCAAGCTGCTGCGCGAGGACCTGGCGTCGGACCAGGAGCTCGTCTCGCGCTTCGTGCAGGAGCGCACCGCCCTGCTCGGCCTGGAGCACCCCCACGTCGTCTCCGTTCGCGACCTGGTGGTCGACGGCAACGACCTCGCTCTGGTCATGGACCTGATCCGCGGTACGGACCTGCGCACCCGCCTCGACCGGGAGCGGCGCCTGGCACCCGAGGCCGCCGTGGCCATCGTCGCCGACGTCGCCGACGGCCTGGCCGCCGCGCACGCCGCCGGGGTCGTGCACCGCGACGTCAAGCCCGAGAACGTGCTGCTCGACATGCGGGGCCCGCTCGGCCCCGGCGGCTCGCACCCGGCCCTGCTGACGGACTTCGGGGTGGCCAAGCTCATCGACACCCCGCGGCGCACCCGCGCCACGAAGATCATCGGTACGCCGGACTACCTGGCCCCGGAGATCGTCGAGGGCCTGCCCCCGCGCGCGTCGGTGGACATCTACGCCCTGGCCACGGTCCTGTACGAGCTGCTCGCCGGCTTCACACCGTTCGGCGGCGGCCACCCCGGCGCGGTGCTGCGCCGTCATGTGACCGAGACGGTCGTCCCCCTCCCCGGCATCCCGGACGAGCTGTGGCAGCTGCTCGTGCAGTGCCTCGCCAAGGCGCCGGCCTCCCGGCTGCGCGCCTCCGAGCTGGGCGCCCGGCTGCGCGAGCTGCTGCCGATGCTGGCCGGGATGGGCCCGCTGGACGTGGACGAGCCCGGCGCGGAGCAGGAGGAGGACACGCCCGAGGAGCTCCCGGCGTCCCCCGCGCCCGCCGGGGAGCCGGTACGGCGCCGGGGAGCGGTGCCGCTGGTGCCGGGGCCGAAGCCGGCCGACTCCAACCGGGACACGCACACCTCCATGCGCGTACCGGCGCCCGACGAGCTGGCCGGCGGTGCCCGCGGCACCGCCCGCGCCCCGCGCGCGTCCGGCGCCCCGCGCCCCGGCTCGGCCCGCAACCGCGCCACCGCGCGCCGCCGCCGGCTGGCTGTCGGCGCGGGCGCGGTCGCCCTGGTGGCGGCGATCGGCGTCGGTACGTGGCTGGCCACGAGCGGTGACGAGGACGGCGCGGGGCCCCAGGACACGCGGAACTCGGCGCCTGCCTCCCCGTGAACCGGGCACCGGCCTCTCCACGCGCCCGGCGCCGTCTCCCGTGACGCCGGGCACACCGCTCGGCCGTCGGCCCGTACCGACCCGGCGAACGCCGGTTGGCGGAGCCGTTACGCTGGATGCGTGGCAGTCGTCGATGTATCCGAAGAGCTGAAGTCCCTCTCCTCGACCATGGAGTCGATCGAGGCCGTCCTGGACCTCGACAGGCTGAGGGCAGACATCGCCGTGCTCGAGGAGCAGGCGGCCGCGCCCTCCCTGTGGGACGACCCGGAGGCGGCGCAGAAGATCACCAGCAAGCTCTCGCACCTCCAGGCGGAGGTGCGGAAGGCCGAGGCCCTGCGCGGCCGGATCGACGATCTCGCGGTGCTCTTCGAGATGGCCGAGGAGGAGGACGACCCGGACACCCGTGCCGAGGCCGAGTCCGAGCTCACGGCCGTCAAGAAGGCGCTGGACGAGATGGAGGTCCGCACGCTGCTCTCGGGCGAGTACGACTCCCGTGAGGCGCTCGTCAACATCCGTGCCGAGGCCGGCGGCGTGGACGCCGCCGACTTCGCCGAGAAGCTCCAGCGCATGTACATGCGCTGGGCCGAGCAGCGCGGCTACAAGACCGAGGTCTACGAGACGTCGTACGCGGAGGAGGCCGGCATCAAGTCGACGACCTTCGCCGTGCAGGCGCCGTACGCCTACGGCACGCTCTCCGTCGAGCAGGGCACGCACCGGCTGGTGCGCATCTCGCCGTTCGACAACCAGGGGCGCCGCCAGACCTCCTTCGCGGGCGTCGAGATCCTCCCCGTGGTCGAGCAGACCGACCACGTCGAGATCGACGAGTCCGAGCTGCGGGTGGACGTGTACCGCTCGTCCGGGCCCGGCGGCCAGGGCGTCAACACCACCGACTCCGCGGTGCGGCTCACTCACATCCCCACCGGCATCGTGGTCTCCTGCCAGAACGAGCGCTCCCAGATCCAGAACAAGGCCACCGCGATGAACGTCCTCCAGGCCAAGCTGCTGGAGCGGCGCCGCCAGGAGGACCAGGCCAAGATGGACGCCCTCAAGGGCGACGGCGGCAACTCCTGGGGCAACCAGATGCGTTCGTACGTGCTGCACCCGTACCAGATGGTCAAGGACCTGCGCACGGAGCACGAAGTGGGCAACCCCGAATCCGTGTTCAACGGTGAGATCGACGGTTTCCTGGAGGCCGGCATTCGCTGGCGCAAGCAGCAGGAAAAGTAACGCGAAGCAGAAACGCAGCTTTGTCGACAAGGCAACTGCCGCCCTTCCGGCGGCGGTTGCCTTTTGTCTTCCCCGAATCCGCCGGTGATGTCTGGGTTTTACATCACACTCACACCCTTTGTGTCCGGCATACGTCCCTTACCCGGACATCGCGTACGCAATGGCCTTGACGTTGCTTTGAACATTCGTAAGGGTGAGGCGCGGCATGCGTATTTCTGGGGCGCATGTGAACCGGGGGACCTCAGCGCAGCCACCTCCGTCGATCACGGCCCCGAGCGCGGCCTCTCTGACGATTCGGCTACTGGGGGTAGCAACCATATGACGAAGAAGACGCGGATCCGTGTCGCACGCATAGCGGCCGGTGCCGTGATCGCGGCCGGAGCCTCGCTGACCGCCGCGGGCGCCGCCTCGGCGCTCGATTTCGGTGTGAGCGCGGGCGTCGGCGACACCAATGTCGACCTCGGCGTGACTGTCGAAGGCGACGACAAGGAGCCGTCGGACCCGCCCACCATCCCGACGGACCCGAACGAGCCGACGGACCCGACGGACCCGACGGATCCCACGGACCCGACGGACCCGACGGATCCCACGGATCCCACGGACCCGACGGATCCCACGGACCCGACGGATCCCACGGACCCGACGGATCCCACGGACCCGACGGATCCCACGGACCCGACGGATCCCACGGACCCGACCGAGCCCACCGACCCCACGGACCCGACCGACCCGGGTAACGGCGGCGGCAACGGTGGCAACGGCGGTAACGGCGGTAACGGCGGCGGCAACGGCGGTGGCAACAACGCCAACCCCGACGGCGGCAGCAACGACAACGTCACCCAGGACCAGGGTTCCTCGGCCCTGACCGACACCGGTGAGGCGGCCCAGGTCTCCGACACCACCGCCCAGGGCGGTGGTGAGGAGCTGGCCGAGACCGGTGCCGCGCAGACCACGTTCCTGCTGGTCGGCGCCGCCACGATGATCGCCGGCGGCATCGGCTTCCGCTTCCTGCCGCGCCTGATGAACGGCCGTGGCGGCGCTGCTGCCTGACGGTAGCCGCGCGCGTACGCACCGCGTACGCACCGCTACGCACGTGAAGGGGCCCGGAGCGCACCACGCTCCGGGCCCCTTCACGTTGTCAGTGTCAGTGTCAGTGTCAGCGTCGGTGTCCGTGCTCGCACCCGCGTCCCGGGAGGCCCCGCGGGGCCCTCGACGGGTGTCAGGCGGTCTGGTGTGCCAACAGGGCCACCGCCGCGACCAGCACCGCCAGCAGCGCGACCAGCGTCATCGGATTCAGCCCGGCGAGGAAGTTCCCCTGCTGCAGCCGCTCGCGGTTCGCCCGGCACACCGGGCACCTGCCCTCACTAACGGGCGCCGCGCAGTTGGCGCACACCAACCGGTCGTATGTCATGCGCTCGCCCTCCTTGCCGCCGGCTCCGTCAGAACAACGCCCGCGCCGGCGCGAACGTTCCCCCTTCCACTGTGCCAGGTTCCGCAGGGCCCCGCGCGCCTTACCCCCGGGCGGGATCCCGGGGCACCGGCCACGCCGCGGACCCGGACCGGGTGAGGACAAAACGCGCAACTGCTACGCAACCCCGACCGGTGACTGCGGTCCGCTCCCCGCTTCGCGTATGGTCACGCACATCTACCCCCGGCGACCCGTGGTGCATCCGTGATCCGATTCGACAACGTGTCCAAGGTCTACCCCAAACAGAACCACCCAGCCCTCAGGGATGTCTCCCTGGAGGTCGAGAAGGGCGAGTTCGTCTTCCTCGTGGGGTCCTCCGGCTCCGGAAAGTCCACCTTCCTGCGGCTGGTCCTCCGTGAGGAGCGGTGCAGCCACGGACAGGTGCACGTTCTGGGCAAGGACCTCGCCCGCCTCTCCAACTGGAAGGTGCCGCAGATGCGGCGCCAGCTGGGGACGGTGTTCCAGGACTTCCGCCTGCTGCCGAACAAGACGGTCGGCGAGAACGTCGCCTTCGCCCAGGAGGTCATCGGCAAGTCCCGAGGCGAGATCCGCAAGTCCGTGCCGCAGGTGCTCGACCTCGTCGGGCTCGGCGGCAAGGAGGACCGCAGGCCGGGCGAGCTGTCCGGCGGTGAGCAGCAGCGTGTCGCCATCGCGCGCGCCTTCGTCAACCGGCCCAAGCTGCTGATCGCCGACGAGCCGACCGGCAACCTCGACCCGCAGACCTCCGTCGGCATCATGAAGCTGCTCGACCGCATCAACCGGACGGGCACCACCGTGATCATGGCGACCCACGACCAGAACATCGTGGACCAGATGCGCAAGCGCGTCATCGAGCTGGAGAAGGGCCGCCTCGTCCGTGACC
The DNA here is from genome assembly GCF_044328675.1 of Streptomyces sp. NPDC017890. Taxonomy (NCBI): domain Bacteria; kingdom Bacillati; phylum Actinomycetota; class Actinomycetes; order Kitasatosporales; family Streptomycetaceae; genus Streptomyces; species Streptomyces sp. NPDC017890. Next base: position 72,361 of record NZ_JBIRHU010000023.1, on the reverse strand, counting down.
AGGCGCGCGGCGTCTACGGCTACCAGCACTGACGAGGAACGGAAAGGCTTAACGAGACGCCATGCGCGCCCAGTTCGTGCTCTCGGAGATCGGTGTCGGTCTTCGCCGCAATCTGACGATGACCTTCGCCGTCATCGTGTCCGTCGCCCTGTCCCTGGCCCTGTTCGGCGGTTCGCTGCTGATGAGCGACCAGGTCAACACCATGAAGGGCTACTGGTACGACAAGGTCAACGTCACCGTCTACCTCTGCAACAAGAGCGACGCGAAGTCCGACCCCGCCTGCGCCAAGGGCGCGGTGACCGAGGACCAGAAGAAGCAGATCCTCGCCGACCTCGAAGAGCTGTCGGTCGTGGACAAGGTGACGTACGAGTCGCAGGACGAGGCGTACAAGCACTACAAGGACGAGTTCGGCGACTCGCCGCTGGCCAGCTCGCTCACGCCGGACCAGATGCAGGAGTCGTACCGGATCAAGCTGAAGGACCCGGAGAAGTACCAGGTCATCGCGACCGCCTTCGACGGCCGGGACGGCGTGCAGTCCGTGGCGGACCAGCGCGCGACCCTGGACAACCTCTTCGAACTCCTCAACGGCATGAACTGGGCGGCGCGAGCGGTGATGGCGCTCATGCTGGTCGTCGCCCTGATGCTGATCGTCAACACGGTGCGCGTCTCGGCGTTCAGCCGGCGGCGTGAGACCGGCATCATGCGGCTGGTCGGCGCGTCGGGCTTCTACATCCAGGCGCCGTTCATCATGGAGGCGGCGGTCGCCGGTCTCATCGGCGGTGTGGTCGCCTGCGGCTTCCTGGTGACCGCGCGGTACTTCATCATCGACCACGGACTCGCCCTGGCCGACAAGCTGGCCCTGATCGACTTCATCGGCTGGGACGCCCTGCTGACGAAGCTGCCGCTCATCCTGGCCACCAGCCTGCTGATGCCCGCGCTGGCCGCGTTCTTCGCGTTGCGCAAGTACCTGAAGGTGTGACACATGCCAAGAGGGCCGCACGGGCGAGCGACCGTGCGGCCCTTACGCGTTGTCCTAGACTCACCGGCATGTCAGGTCGTGCCCTGTTCTGTCAGCCCCGTCGCACACGCCACGGGGCCGCCCTGACCTTGGTGTTCGCGAGCGTGCTCGTCGCCGGCGCGGCCACCGGCTCGCTCCCCGACGCCGACCGGGAGCCCACGCCCGACACGGCCCGTCCGGCCGTCCCCGCCGGCCGGCACGGCGGGCGCGAGGACGTCGCGCGGGCGGCGGCCGAGGCGCTGGCCGACGGCAAGTCCCCGGTGGAGGCGGCCGAACGCGCCGTCAGCCGCAGCGGGGACCGCTGGGGCGCCGTCTACTCCTCGGGTGAGTACGAGGAGTTGGAGGACGCCCTCGACGGCCGGTACACCGGCGTCGGGCTCTCCGCGCGCCGCGAACGCGACGGCCGCATCGAGGTGACCAGGGTGCGCTCCGGCTCGCCCGCCGCCGACGCGGGGATCCGCGAGGGCGACCGGCTGCGCAGCGTCGACGGGGAGCGCGTCGACGGGCGCCCTGTCACCGAGGTCGTCTCCATACTGCGCGGCGACGCCGAGCAGGCGCCCGCCGGCAGTGCCGTCCGGCTCGGCCTGGAACGCGGCACGCGCGCGTGGACCGAGACCGTCCGCCGGGCGCGGCTGTCCACGGACCCCGTGACCGTGCGTACGCTCGCCGACGGCGTCACCGTCGTCAAGGTCGTCTCGTTCACCAAGGGCGTCGGCGAACAGGTGCGCGGCGCCGTGGAGCGGCTGCCGTCCGGCACCGGCGTCGTCCTCGACCTGCGCGGCAACTCCGGCGGTCTGGTCGCCGAGGCCGTCACCGCCTCCGCCGCCTTCCTGGACGGCGGCCTGGTCGCCACGTACGACGTGGACGGCGCCCAGCGGGCCCTGCACGCCGAACCCGGCGGCGACACCACCAGACCCCTGGTCGCGCTCGTCGACGGTGGCACGATGAGCGCGGCGGAACTCCTCACCGGAGCCCTCCAGGACCGTGGGCGGGCGGTCGTCCTGGGGTCCCGCACCTTCGGCAAGGGCTCGGTGCAGATGCCGAGCCGGCTGCCCGGCGGCTCGGTGGCCGAGCTGACCGTCGGGCACTACCGCACCCCCTCGGGCCGCGGCGTCGACGGCACCGGCATCACGCCCGACCTGGAGGTGGACCCGGCGGACCCGGCCGCCCTGGACCGGGCGCGGACGGTGCTGAGCGGAGTGGGGCGGTAGCGGCACCCCGCGTAAATCGGCTTCCCGCGGACCCCCTCCGTAGTGCCAAAATGGGCTGCACTATGGCTAAGGAAAAAGGGCGCAAGCTGATCGCGCAGAACAAGAAGGCGCGGCACGACTACCAGATCCTCGACACGTACGAGGCCGGCCTGGTCCTGTCCGGGACCGAGGTGAAGTCGCTGCGCCAGGGGCGGGCATCGCTGGCCGACGGCTTCGTGCAGCTGGACGGGCACGAGGCGTGGCTGCACAACGTGCACGTGCCGGAGTACAGCCAGGGCACCTGGACCAACCACAGCGCCCGCCGCAAGCGGAAGCTGCTGCTGCACCGCGTGGAGATCGACAAGCTGGAGTCGAAGTCCCAGGAGACCGGTCACACGATCGTGCCCCTGGCGCTGTACTTCAAGGACGGCCGGGCCAAGGTCGAGATCGCGCTGGCGCGCGGCAAGAAGGAGTACGACAAGCGCCAGACCCTGAGGGAGAAGCAGGACCGCCGCGAGGCGGAGCGGACGATCTCGGCGATCCGCCGCAAGCAGCGGGCCTGACCCGGGGCGAGACCGGGCTTCCCCCTCGGGGGAATAGGCTGGCACCCGCGTGCGTTGGTCACGTACGATGGTGAAAGCACCCCGGGCGGGTGCGCTGATTGAAAAATCAACATGGGGATGATCGGTTTCGACAGCGGATGTCGAAGCAGGGGAAGCGTGTCGAGGAAGCGGCCATGATCTCGTAAACCACAGGCCGAAAAAAATAATCGCCAACACCAAGCGCGATTCCTCCCAGCAGGCCTTCGCCCTCGCTGCCTGATCTCAGGTAGCGAAGCGAGCCTCCTACTAAAGGGAGTGTCAGCCCGGGGCTGTTCCCGACCCGGATCCTGGCATCAGCTAGGGGACTAAACCTTGATCCCGGTCACGGGGTGAAGAGGGAAACCAAACAGTGACTGAGCCCGTCGGAGACTTGTCCGCGTGATCTCCGGGGCTGAGAAAATCGAAGCGGACTGCACACGGAGAAGCCCTGATTCCGCACCGTTGGACGCGGGTTCGATTCCCGCCATCTCCACAGTTCCCATGTGGGCGAAGGCCCCGTCGCGCTGAGCGGCGGGGCCTTCGTCATGCCCGCGGCCGCCCCGCCGAGCCCCCAGCCGGCGCCAGGGAGAGCAGCAGGGCCACCGCGGCCGCCGTGACCGGTACGCCGTAGGCGGCCGTGGGTGAGGCGTGCTCCACCGTCCAGCCGCCCGCCGCGCTGCCGCAGGCGATGCCGCCGAGCAGGCCGGTCACCGCCAGGGTCATGCCCTCGTTCAGGCGGTCCTGCGGGGTGCGGTGCTGGACCAGCGTCATGGTGGTGACCATCGTCGGGGCGGTCGCCACCCCGGCGACCAGCAGCGTGAGCGCCAGCAGCGGCAGGGAGCCGGTGAGGGAGGCCGCGAGCAGTGGCAGCGTCAGCAGCGCCGTCATCGCCGCGACACACCACGGCAGGCGGCGCTCGGCCGGCCCGGCCGGCTTCATCGCGCCGTACAGCAGACCCGCCGCGCAGGAACCGGCCGCCTGCAGCGCGAGGACCACACCGGCCGCCGCACGATGTCCCTGTGCGTCCGCGAACGCGATGGTGACGACCTCCATGGCGCCGAAGACCCCGCCCATCGCCAGGCACACGACCAGCAGCGGCGGGATGCCCGGGACGCGGAAGGGCGCCCTCGCCGTCGGGCGCGGCCGGGCCGGCGGCTCGGTCGAACGCTGGGCGGTGAACACCAGCATGCCGCTCACCAGCAGCACCACACCGACGAGCGTGCCCGCTTCCGGGAACAACGCCGTGCACAGGAAGGCCGCGAGAACCGGCCCGAGCATGAAGCACAGCTCGTCCGCGGCCTGTTCGAAGGAGTTCGCCGTGTGCAGGGCGTCGACGGGGCCCTTCCCGTCCCTCAGCAGGTGGGCCCAGCGGGCGCGGGCCATGCCGCCGGTGTTGGGTGTCGTCGCGGTGGCGGCGTACGCGGCGAACAGGGTCCAGGCGGGCGCGTCGAACCGCACGCACAGCAGCAGGGCGAGCGAGCCCAGCGCGGCGACCAGGGTGGCGGGCACGGCCACCCTGGCCTGCCCGTGCCGGTCGACGAGGCGCGCCGTCCACGGGGCGACCAGCGCGGTCGCCGCCAGCCCCGTCGCGGTGACCGCGCCGGCCAGGGCGTACGAACCGCGGGTGCCGGCGATCATCACGACCGCGCTCACGCTGAACATGCCCATGGGCAGCCGCGCCATGAGATTCCCGGCCGTGAACGCCCGGGCGCCGGGTACGGCGAGGAGGCTCCGGTACGGGCCGGGCGGCCGGCGCCGGGTGCGCGGACGGAAGTCGGCGGTGACGAGGGCGTCGGCGGTGACGGCGAGGACGGTGCTCTGCGGGGACGGGCGTTCGTAGGTCGGTTGCGGCATGCCCTCACAGTCGCCCGGAGGCGATCGGGAGGTCCAACACCTTCTCCGTACCCGTTCACGCACTCCCGTTGTAGGTTCGTCGGATGCCCGCACCCGCCCACCTCGAGCCCCGCCTCCTGCGCGCCTTCGTCACCGTCGCCGAGGAGCTGCACTTCACCCGCGCCGCCGCCCGCCTGTACGTCGCCCAGCAGGCGCTCAGCAGGGACGTGCGGCGCCTGGAACGGGAGCTGGGCGCCGAGCTGTTCGTCCGGACCACCCGGCAAGTGACCCTGACGGCCGACGGCGAGCGGCTGCTGCCGTACGCCCGTCGTGTCCTCCAGGCGCAGGACGACCTCCTGGCCGCCTTCGGACAGGCCCGCCCGCTGCTGGTCGACCTCAACTCCCCGGGGCTGGTCACCGGCCGCCTGGTCCTGGAACGGGCCCGCGAACTCGCGCCCGAACAGGAGCTGATGGCGCGCTACGAGAGCGGACTGACGGGCGCCGCCGCCGAACTCCTCGCGGGCCGCCTCGACGTCTCCTTCGGCCGGTTCGTGGGCCTCGCCCCGGCGCTGCGGGCGGGGCTCGGCCACCAACCGGTCCGCTACGAGCCCATGGCGGTGCTGCTGCCCGAGGACCATCCGCTGGCCCGGCTGACGGAGGTGCCGCTCGCCGCGCTGGAGGGCGAGACCGTGTACGCCGGGGCCGGCAATCCGCGGACGCCGGAGTGGACCGACCTCGCGCACCGCCTGTTCGAGGGGCGCGGCATCGAGGTGGCGGCGCCCGCCCCGCTGGCCGTCGGGGAGGAGGAGTTCCAGCGGATCATGGACAAGGCGCGCAATCCGATCCTCGCCGTGGTGAGCTTTCCGGCCATCGGGTCGACCGTGGTGCGCCCGCTGGTCGACCCCGTACCGCTGTCGCCGGTCTCGCTGGTCTGGCGGAAGGGGCTGGTGCACCCCGCGTTCGACGCGCTGCGCCGGGCGGCGTCCCAGGTCGCGGCCGAGGAGGGCTGGCTCCGTATCCCGGAGGGGGGATGGATACCGGCCGCCGACACCGCTGCGATGTCGGTGTGACGTCCTGTCCGGCACCGCCTCGGTCCACGACGGCCCGGGCCGTGCCGTCGGCGTCACGGATGCCGGGCCGCGGTCGTGGCGGTGACCTCTCACCTCGCCCCGGCGCCGGGTGAGAGCAACGTTCCCTGCCGGTCACCCGTAGCCCCACCGGGCCGAAACGCGTCGTTCCTACCTTCGGTGCAACCGAGCCCCGGAGCGCGTGGAGGCGTCATGACTGTCCCTGGCGGCCGCTGGATCCAGCACTGGGATCCGGAGGACGAGACCTTCTGGAAGGAGACGGGGGAACGGATCGCCCGGCGGAACCTGTTCTTCTCCGTCCTCTCCGAGCACATCGGGTTCTCGGTCTGGACGCTGTGGTCCGTGCTGGTGCTCTTCATGGGGCCGGAGTACGGGCTGACGCCGGCCGACAAGTTCCTGCTGACGTCCGTGGTGACGCTCGTCGGGGCCGTCGTGCGGGTGCCCTACACCTTCGCCGTCGCGGTCTTCGGCGGGCGGAACTGGACGATCATCTCGGCCGGGCTGCTGCTGGTGCCGACCGTCGCGGCGTTCACGGTCATGGAGCCGGGGACGTCCTTCTCGACCTTCCTCCTCGTCGGGCTGCTGGCCGGCATCGGCGGCGGCAACTTCGCCTCGTCCATGACCAACATCAACGCCTACTTCCCGCTCAGGAAGAAGGGCTGGGCCCTCGGTCTCAACGCGGGGGGCGGGAACATCGGCGTGCCGGTCATCCAGCTGGCCGCGCTCGCGATCATCGGGGCGAGCGGCGGGCCGAGGGTGCTGCTTGGCATCTACATCCCGCTGATCCTGGTGGCGGCCGTCCTCGCCGCCTGCTTCATGGACAACCTCGCCTCCGTGAAGAACGACACCGGCGCCGCCAAGGACGCCGCCCGGGACGCCCACACCTGGATCCTGGCCGTGCTGTACGTCGGCACGTTCGGGTCGTTCATCGGGTACAGCTTCGCCTTCGGGCAGGTGCTGCAGGTGCAGTTCGGGCGCAGCCCGCTCCAGGCGGCGTACCTCACCTTCATCGGCCCGCTGCTCGGCTCCCTGATCCGGCCGCTCGGCGGCAGGCTCGCCGACCGGTACGGCGGCGCGCGGATCACGCTGTGGAACTTCGTCGCGATGGCCGCCGCCACCGCCGCACTCGTCGCGGCCGGCATGGCGAAGTCGCTCGGGCTGTTCGTCTCCGTGTTCGTGGTGCTGTTCGTGCTCAGCGGGCTCGGCAACGGCTCGACGTTCAAGATGATCCCGGGCATCTTCCAGAACAAGGCGCTCGCCAAGGGGCTGACGGGGGAGGACGCCGTGGCGTACGGGCGGCGGCTCTCCGGTGCCTCCATGGGGCTGATCGGCGCGGTCGGCGCGCTCGGCGGCGTCGCCATCAACCTCGCCTTCCGGCAGTCCTTCCTCTCCGTCGGCTCGGGCACCGGCGCCTTCGTCGCCTTCCTCGCCTACTACGCGGTCTGCTTCGCCGTCACCTGGGCGGTATACCTTCGCCGTCCGGCCGCGGGGACGCCGGACGACCCGGCCGGTCCGGCACGGACGAAGGCGCGGCCCAGTTACGCCGAGGTATGACGTAACACTGGTGACATGAAGCGGAACCGAGCCTGTCACGCACCGTTGACAGGCTCGGTCGTCGTGCAGGCAGTACGACGACCGGGACGATCGGGACGAGAGTGATGGACGACGAACAGCAGCGACCCGACCACGGCCCCCTCGCCGGTTTCACCGTGGGCGTGACCGCCGCCCGCCGGGCCGACGAACTGGGCGCGCTGCTCCAGCGGCGCGGTGCCGCCGTCCTGCACGCGCCGGCGCTCAGGATCGTGCCGCTCGCCGACGACAGCGAGCTGCTGGCCGCGACGAAGCAGCTCATCGACCAGGCGCCGGACGTCGTCGTGGCCACCACCGCGATCGGCTTCCGGGGGTGGGTCGAGGCCGCCGACGGCTGGGGACTCGGCGAGGCCCTGCTGGAGCGGCTGCGCGCGGTGGAGCTGCTCGCGCGCGGACCCAAGGTCAAGGGCGCGGTCCGGGCCGCCGGACTGACGGAGGAGTGGTCGCCGGCCTCCGAATCGATGGCCGAGGTACTGGACCGGCTGCTGGAGCAGGGCGTCGACGGCCGCCGGATCGCCGTACAGCTGCACGGTGAGCCGCTGCCGGGGTTCGTGGAGGCGCTGCGGGCGGGCGGCGCGGAGGTCGTGGGCGTGCCCGTCTACCGGTGGCTGCCGCCGGAGGACCTCGGGCCCGTGGACCGGCTGCTGGACGCCGCCGTCTCGCGTGGCGTGGACGCCGTGACGTTCACCAGCGCGCCCGCCGCCGCGTCCCTCCTCTCCCGCGCCGAGGAACGCGGCATGCTGCCCGGACTGCTCGCCGCCCTCGGGCACGACGTGCTGCCGGCCTGCGTCGGCCCGGTCACCGCGGTGCCGCTCCAGGCGCACGGCGTCGACACGGCCCAGCCCGAACGCTTCCGGCTCGGCCCCCTCGTCCAGCTGCTGTGCCAGGAGCTGCCGGCCCGCGCCCGCGCCCTGCCGGTCGCCGGGCACCGGCTGGAGGTCCGCGGGCACGCGGTGCTCGTCGACGGGGCGCTCAAGGCCGTGCCGCCCGCCGGGATGTCCCTGCTGCGGGCCCTGTCCCGGCGGCCGGGCTGGGTCGTCCCCCGCGCGGAGCTGCTGCGCGCCCTGCCGGGCACCGGCCGTGACGAACACGCCGTCGAAACGGCCATGGCCCGCCTGCGCACGTCCCTCGGCGCGCCGAAGCTGATCCAGACGGTGGTGAAACGCGGCTACCGCCTGGCCCTGGACCCGGCCACGGACGCCAAGTACACGGACGGATGACACGCGGCGCCGGACAGCCGCCGCACGGGCGCACACGCGGGCTTCCGGGCGGAGGCGGTACGAGGGGTTCCGGGCACGGGAGCGGGCAGGCACTGTAGAGGGAGCGGTCCACCCGCTCTCCTCCCCGGCCCGCACCCCACCGGGCAACCCCTAGGCGGTGACAGGAACATGGCACTGGGTACGGCCACCGACCCGTACGAGCTGCGGTTCGACACCGGGCGAGTCTGCCTGGACCTCATCGCCACCACCCACCCCATGGAACGGCTCGGATCCGTCGAGGCGCTGCGTGCCTGGATCACCGGCTCCGGGCTCGTCCCGCCCGGCACCCCGCTGGCCCACGCCGACGCCTCCTGGCTGGCCGGCTTCCGCGAACTGCGCGCCCAGACAGCCCGCCTGATCCGCTCCAGGACCGTGAGCGGCGCCCACCCCTACGGCCTCGCGCTCGCCCGCGTCAACGGACTCGCCGTCGCCGCACCCCCGGCCCCGCGCGCGGTCCGCGGCGAGGACGGCGCACTGGTGCGGGAGTTGACCGGCCCGCCGCAGTGCGCGGCACTGCTCGGAGCCCTCGCCCGGGACGCCGTGGAACTGCTCACCGACCCCGTCGCACGGGCCGGTCTGCGCCAGTGCGAGGGCGACAACTGCCCGATCGTGTACGTGGACACCTCCCGCGGACGCCGCCGGCGATGGTGCTCCAGTGAGCTCTGCGGCAACCGGGAGCGCGTCGCCCGGCACCGCCGCCGCGCCGCCCTCGCCCGATAAGTACGCCCGCGCGCCGTTCGTCACGCCGCTTCCGGGAAACTGTCATCTCCCTTTGAACACCCCGCACTTCGCGTCCGTACCGAATGGGCGAGCGATCGACTGGGGGAACCCCCGGACATCGGAGGTGGGCGTGCGCAAGGATTCCGTCGTGGCCGGTGAACGTGGTGCGAGGGCCCGACATCGCATGTCCCGGTCGTCCTCGGAACCCGACGAGGAGCTGATGCGCGCCCTGTACCGGGAGCACGCCGGCCCCTTGCTGGCGTACGTGCTGCGACTGGTCGCGGGGGACCGGCAGCGCGCCGAGGACGTCGTCCAGGAGACGCTCATCCGTGCCTGGAAGAACGCCGGTCAGCTCAACCGTGCGACCGGATCGGTACGCCCCTGGCTGGTGACGGTCGCCCGGCGCATCGTCATCGACGGCCACCGCAGCCGGCAGGCCCGGCCGCAGGAGGTCGATCCGTCGCCGCTGGAGGTCATCCCCGCGGAGGACGAGATCGACAAGGCGCTGTGGCTGATGACGCTGTCGGACGCGCTCGACGACCTGACCCCGGCCCACCGGGAGGTCCTCGTCGAGACGTACTTCAAGGGGCGTACCGTCAATGAGGCGGCGCAGACACTGGGCATACCCAGCGGCACCGTTCGCTCCCGGGTGTTCTACGCCCTGCGTTCGATGAAGCTGGCACTGGAGGAGCGGGGGGTGACGGCGTGATGAGCGGGTACGGGGGAGCTCAGGGACTCGGCGGGGGATTCGGCCCGGGTGATCCGGGTAATTCTGCCCCCATGCAGGGATCACCGGCGCCGAACGAGCACGAGACCGTCGGCGCCTACGCCCTCGGCATCCTCGACGACGCGGAGGCGACCGCCTTCGAGGCGCACCTCGCCGGCTGTGAGTGGTGCGCCCAGCAGCTCGACGAGCTGGCCGGGATGGAGCCGATGATGGCCGCGCTCGCGGACCTGCCGGGGACCGGGACGCCCGCGATCGCCGAGTCGCTTTCGGCGAAGCCGGGCCCGCGGCTGGCGGAGCGGCTCGTCGACGAGGTCGCCGAACGCCGCGCGGGCAAACGCCGCCGCAACTTCTACCTGGTGGGCACCGCGGCCGCGCTCATCATCGGCGGGCCGTTCGCCGCCGTGGCGACCACGGGCGGCGACGGCGGTGACGACGGCGCCGGCCGCAGCACCGAGGCGGCGCAGCCGGCCGCAGGCACCGCCGAGTCCGCCTTCGCCGCCATGCCCGACCGGGTCACGGCGACCGACCCGTCCACCGAGGTCAGCGCGACCGTGGCCCTGGAGGAGAAGCCCTGGGGCACCGGTACGGTCCTGGAGCTCAAGAACCTCAAGGGCCCCGAGAAGTGCTCCCTGATCGCCGTCGGCAAGAACGGCGCACGCGAGACGGTCACCTCCTGGTCGGTCCCGGACTGGGGCTACGGCATTCCGGACGCCACCGCCGACAAGGGCAGAAAGCCCCTCTACGTCCAGGGCGGCGCCGCCTTCGCCCCCAACGAGATCGACCACTTCGAGGTCCTGACCTTCGACGGCAAGCGTCTGGTGGAAGTGGACGCGTAGCACCGCCGAAGCACGCGCCGTGGCTTCCGGGCCCCCCGTGGCGTACCTTTGACGGCTGCCCAGCACGTCAGAAGGGGGCCCGGTGGCCGCACAGGCTCAGCAGGACTCAGCGGTCGACTCGATTCACGGCGCCGCGGCACAAGCCGCGCACGACTCCGTACGGGACCGAGAGATCAGCGTGGAACAGGCACACCTGGACCGGGTGTACCGCCGCCTCGAGGAGAAGATCGACGAGGCCGAGTTCCTCATGCACGACGCCGCGCAGCGCGGCCACGTCGGCACGCCCGGCGCGCTGGCCGAGCGCGACGCGCAGGTCTTCCGGGCCGGCATCCACCTCAACCGCCTGAACAACGAGTTCGAGGACTTCCTCTTCGGCCGCATCGACCTGCTCCTCGGCAAGGACGGCAAGAAGGGCCCGGACGGCGCGTACACGGCCGTCGAGCCCGCCGAGGGCGCCCTGCGGCCCGACCACACCGCCGACATCGCCGAGACCCTGCACATCGGCCGCATCGGCGTCCTGGACGAGGACTACGCCCCGCTGGTCATCGACTGGCGGGCGCCCGCCGCGGCCCCCTTCTACCGGTCCACGCCGGTCGATCCGGGCCGGGTCGTGCGCCGCCGGGTGATCCGCTCCAAGGGGCGGCGCGTCCTCGGCGTCGAGGACGACCTCATGCGGCCCGAGATCACGGCCCGCCTGGACGGCGAGGAGCTGGCCGTCGTCGGCGACGGCGCCCTGATGGCCGCCCTCGGCCAGGCCCGTACGCACTCCATGCGGGACATCGTGGCCTCCATCCAGGCCGAGCAGGACCTGGTGATCCGCGCCCCCGCCGCCTCCGTGACCTACGTCGAGGGCGGCCCCGGCACCGGCAAGACCGCCGTCGCCCTGCACCGGGCCGCCTACCTGCTCTACCAGGACCGGCGCCGGTACGCGGGCGGCATCCTCATCGTCTCGCCGACCCCGCTCCTGGTGGCGTACACCGAGGGCGTGCTGCCCTCCCTCGGCGAGGAGGGGCAGGTCGCCATCCGCGCGATCGGCTCGCTGGTCGACGGCGCCGGGGCCACGCTGTACGACTCCCCGGCCACCGCACGCGCCAAGGGCTCCTCCCGGATGCTCAGGGTGCTGCGCCGGGCCGCGCGGGGGGCGCTGGAGCCGAGCGACTCGCCGACCCTGCTGCGGGTCGTCGCCTTCGGCCGCCGCCTCGAACTGGAGGCGGAGGAACTGGCCGGCATCCGCCGCACCGTCCTCGGCGGCACCGCCCCCGTCAACCTGCTGCGCCCCCGCGCCCGCCGGCTGCTCCTGGACGCCCTGTACGCCAAGTCGGGCGCCGGAACCCGGCACAGCGACCCCGAGCTCGCCGCCGAACTGCGTTCCTCCTTCGACGAGGACGTCAGCTCCGAGGACTCCTTCACCGCCTTCCTCGACGCCTGGTGGCCGGAGCTCACCCCGGGCGCCGTGCTGGCGGCCATGGCGGACGAGCGGAGGCTGGGCCGCTGGGCGCGGCGCGTGCTCAACCCGGGCGAGGTCCGCAAGGTGGCCCGTTCGCTGCGCCGCGAGGGCCACTCCGTGCACGACATCGCCCTGCTCGACGAGCTCCAGGCGATCGTCGGTACCCCGGCCCGCCCCCGCAAGCGGCGTGAGCTGGACCCGCTGGACCAGCTCACGGGCCTGGACGAGCTGATGCCGCAGCGCGAGGAGACCCAGTGGGAGCGGGCCGAGCGCCTCGCGCAGGAACGCACCGAGTACGCGCACGTCATCGTCGACGAGGCCCAGGACCTCACCCCGATGCAGTGGCGGATGGTGGGCCGCCGCGGCCGGCACGCCACGTGGACGGTCGTCGGCGACCCGGCCCAGTCGTCCTGGTCCGACCCCGACGAGGCGGCGGCGGCCCGCGACGAGGCCCTGGGCACCCGCCCGCGCCGCCGCTTCGAGCTGACCGTCAACTACCGCAACCCGGCGGAGATCGCCGAGCTGGCGGCCAAGGTGCTCGCCCTCGCCATGCCCGGCTCCCAGTCCCCGACGGCGGTGCGCTCGACGGGCGTGGAGCCGCGTTTCGCGGTGGTACGGGACTCCCTCGCCGAGTCGGCCCGGGCGGAGGCGGCCCGGCTGCTGGACCTCGTCGACGGCACCGTAGGCGTCGTGGTCGCCATGAACCGCCGCGAGGAGGCCCGGCGCTGGCTGGCCGGGCTCGGCGACCGCGTGGTGGCGCTGGGCAGCCTGGAGGCCAAGGGCCTGGAGTACGACGCCACGGTCGTCGTCTCCCCGGCCGAGATCGCCGACGAGTCGCCCGCCGGGCTGCGCGTGCTGTACGTCGCCCTGACCCGGGCCACCCAGCAGCTGACGGTCGTCTCCTGCGAGCGGGACGAGCCGGACGCGGCCGGGGTGCCGGACCTGCTGCGCGACTGAGGCGAGGGACTGCCGGGACATACGAGAGGCCCGCGCCGGGGGCCCCGCGCGGGGCGCAGGGCTTGTCGGTTGTGGGGCCCCCCCCCCCCCAGCGCGCCCCGCGGCCAGTGGTGGCGCGGAGCGTCCCAGGTTGGGGCCGGGGGGGTGGGGTGGCCCCCCCCCAGCCGCGCGGGTGGGGGGGGGGGGGGGGGCGGGGGGGGGGGGGGGGGGGCGGGCCCCCCCCCCCCCCCCCCCCGCCTCAGGTTGCGCGCCGAGAGCCGTGCGACGTTCGTGGTCAGGTGACGTACACGGGTCGCACGACGCTCGTGGGTCAGGTGGGTCAGGTGGGTCTCATGGGCCCGGTTGAGCTCACGGGTCAGGTGGCGCTCATGGGACCAGTGGCGCCATGGGTCAGTGGCGCCATGGGTCAGTGGCGCCATGGGTCAGTGGCGCTCACGGCACCAGGTGAGATTCATGGGTCAGGTGATGCCCGTGGAGCCAGGTGATGCTCGTGGGTCAGGTGATGCTCGTGGAGCCAGATGATGCTCGTGGGTCAGGCGACGATCAGATAGATCCCGTACGCCACCGCCGCCGCGCAGGCCGCGAAGCACGCGTACGCGCCGGTGACCGCGAGGGTCGCGGAGCCGCCCTGCGCGGCGGCCCGCTCCTGGCGGGAGAGGCCGGTGATGCCGAGGGTGAACAGGCCCACCAGGACCACGGTGGCCACGAGGCTGACCCCGAAGACGGAGCCGAGAGCTGCCCAGTCGATGCTCATGGAGGTTCGCTTCCTTCGTACCCGGGGCGCGGGCTCAGACGGTGGTGGTGGCCGACGGGGCCTTGGAGTCGGACGCGGAGGACGGGGCGGCGGCCGCCAGGTCCTCGGTCACGCCCGCCGGGGGCGGGGACACGGCGGCCATCGCCGTGGTCACCACACCGGACGGCTCGGGCTCGGCGACGACGTTGGTGTGGTCGACGACCTCGCGCCGGGAGATCTTCCAGATGGCGGCGCTGGACGCGATCAGGAAGACCGCGACGAGGGCGGTGCCCCAGTCACCCAGGCCGCAGACCCACTCGGCGATCGCGGCGACCAGGGCCGCGGCCGGCAGGGTCAGACCCCAGGCGACGAACATCCGGGTGGCCGTGGACCAGCGCACCACGCCGCCCTTGCGGCCGAGGCCCGCCCCCATCACCGCGCCGGAGACGGAGTGGGTGGTGGAGAGGGAGAAGCCGAGGTGGGAGGAGGCCAGGATGACCGTGGCGGCACTGGTCTGGGCGGCGAAGCCCTGCTGCGGCTGAAGGTCGGTCAGGCCCTTGCCCATGGTGCGGATGATGCGCCAGCCGCCGAGGTAGGTGCCGAGCGCGATGGCGACGCCCGCGGAGAGGATGACCCACAGGGGCGGGTCGGAGTCGGGGGCGAGGGAGCCGCCGGCGACCAGGGCGAGGGTGATGATGCCCATCGTCTTCTGCGCGTCGTTGGTGCCGTGGGCCAGTGAGACCAGCCCGGCGGAGGCGATCTGCCCGGCGCGGTAGCCCTTCGCGGCGGCCTTGCCGTCGGCCTTGCGGCCGAGCTTGTACGTCAGCCGTGCGCCGAGCAGCGCCGCGACGCCCGCGACGATCGGGGCGGCGATCGCCGGGATCAGTACCTTGGTGACGAGCGCGTCGCCGTTGACCGCGCCGACGCCCGCCGAGGCGACCGCGGCACCGATCAGGCCGCCCATCAGGGCGTGCGAGGAGCTGGAGGGGAGCCCGACCAGCCAGGTCAGCAGGTTCCAGAGGATCGCGCCGACCAGGGCGGCGAAGATGACCTCGGGACGGATGCCGGTCTCGTCGACGAGACCCTTGGAGATCGTGTTGGCGACCTCCACCGAGAGGAAGGCGCCGACAAGGTTGAGGACGGCGGACATCGCCACCGCCACCTTGGGCTTGAGCGCACCGGTCGAAATGGTCGTTGCCATCGCGTTCGCGGTGTCGTGGAAACCGTTCGTGAAATCGAACGCGAGTGCGGTTACCACCACAATCGCGAGGATCAGCGAGAAGCTTTCCATTTACCCAGGCAATCGTTCGAGGTCATTGGCTGGACGAACGTAGGTAACCAGAGTGAACGGAAGATGAACTCGGCAGGGCGTCACGGTGACCGGAACCGGTGCCGCCGCCTCCCTCTGTGTGCCCGGTCCGATGCTCTCCGGAGACGTGCCTGGCAGGATCGCCGCGAGGCCGGTCGGCGGCGGTGCGGCGGGGGGCTCACGAGGCCCGGAAGGAGACGGTGAATGTGACGTATTCGCGGGTCACAGAGGTGCGCGGCGACGAGGAACGGGCCAGGGAGGCGGCCTGGGAGGCGCTCGTCGCGACAGCCCGGCGGACAGTGGCGGACGGGCTGGTGGTCGGCACCTCCGGCAACGTCTCGGTGCGCGTCGACGACACGGTGCTGGTCACTCCCACGGGTGTCCCCTACGACCGTCTGGCCCCGGACGACATGACCGGCGTCGACCTGGACGGGCGGCAGGTGCTCGGCACGCTGGCGCCCACCAGCGAACTGCCCATGCACCTCGCCGTGTACCGCGCCACCGACGCCCGGGCCGTGGTCCACACCCACGCCGTGCACGCGACGGCGGTCTCGGTCCTCGTCCCCGAGCTCCCGCCGGTCCACTACATGACCGCCGCGCTCGGCGGCCCGGTCCGGGTCGCCCCCTACGCGACCTACGGCACCGGCGAACTGGCCCGCAACATGCTCGACGCCCTCACCGACCGCACCGGCTGCCTCCTCCAGAACCACGGCACGATCACCTACGGCGCCTCCCTGGACCAGGCGTACGACCGCACGGCCCAGCTGGAGTGGATGTGCCACCTCTGGCTGACGGCCTCCTCGCTGCCGGGCCGCACACCGTCACTGCTGACGGATCACCAACTGGCCGAGGTGACGGAACGGCTCCGGGGCTACGGGCAGCGGGGCTGACGAACGGCGCCTCCTGCCGCGACCACCCCGGCAGCGCCGGGGCGGCCGTCCCGGGCGCCGGGCCCGGGCCGAGGACCCCGCGCGAGCACCGGCCGCCGAACGGCTGCCCGCGCGCGGCCTCAGGGGCCACGGACCACAGGCCCTCAGCCGCTGCGGCCCTCGCCTCTCCCGGCCTCCGGGCTCTTCGGCCTGCGGACTCTCCGGGCTTCGGCCTCCGGGTCCCGGCTCCGGGCTCTGGGCTTCGGGCTCTCCGGGCTTCGGGCCCCGGCTCCGGGCTCTGGGCCCCCGGCTCCGGGCTTCGGGCCCCGGCTCCGGGCTCCGGGCTCCGGGCTCCGGGCTCCGGGCTCCGGGCTCCGGGCTCCGGGCTCCGGCCTCCGGCCCTCCCCGTTCCGGTTCGGAACCCGCCTCCGGTGTTCCGATGCGGCGCGTACCCCGCGGCTTCGCGGGTATCGGCAGCAGGACCGACTCATGGCTCCCGGCCGTGCCGGCGGCCCCCGGCGGGGCTCGTCACCCCCCGTCGCCCGCCCACTGGCCGCCCGAGGACTCCACCAGGAGACTGGCCCCATGCGCACTGTCACAGCAACGGCCGCCGCCGTCACCGCAGCCCTGGCGGCCGGAGCGGCGAGCGTCGTCGCCGGCCGGCTCGCCGCCGACGTCGCGCTCAAGGCATCCCCCGGCCGGCCCCTGCCCACCGAACCCCGGCTCACCGTGCACGGCACCGCCGCCGGGCAGATCACCCTCACCCGGGATCTCGCAGCGCTGCGCCCCGGCCGGTACGGCCTCGCCGGTGACGGCTCGCACGCGGTGGTCGGCCCGGTCCTCGGCACGGCCGAGCACGGTGCCGACACCGTCGTACGCCGCCTCGAACGCGTCACGCACGGCACCCTCACGGCCGGCGACCGGGCGTGGTTCACCCCGAACCTGTACGTCGGCGATCCGGGCGCCGCCCTCGACCTCGACCACGCCGACGTCGAGGTCCCCGGCGAACTCGGCCCCCTCCCGGCCTGGTTCCTGCCCGGTGCCCGCCCGACCTGGATCATCGCCGTGCACGGCCTGGGCGCGACCCGCGAACACGCCATGAACCTGATGACGCCCCTGCGCCGCCGGAACGTCCCGGTGCTCGCCCTCGCGTACCGCGGCGACGTCGGCGCCCCGCCCTCGCCGGACGGCCTGCACCACTTCGGCGAGACCGAGTGGCGCGACGTGGACGCGGCCGTCCGCTACGCCCTCGGCCACGGCGCCCGCCAGGTCGTCCTGCTCGGCTGGTCCACCGGCGCCGCCATGGCCCTGCGCACCGCCGCGCTCTCCGGCGTGCGCGAGCGCATCGCGGGACTCGTCCTCGACTCCCCGGTGCTCAGCTGGGAGACCACCCTGCGTGCCCTGGCCGCCGCCCGCCGCACACCGGGCGCGCTCCTGCCGCTCGCCGTCCGCGCCGCCCAGGGCCGCGCCGGGCTGCGCGCCGACCATGACGCCGGCACCGCCGGCCTCCACCGCCCGGCGGTCCCGACCCTGATCTTCCACGGCCCCGGCGACACGGTGGCCCCCTGGCGGCTGTCCCGCCGCCTCGCCGACACACACCCGCGCATGGTCGCCCTGCACACGGTCGAGGGCGCCCCGCACGGCGCCATGTGGAACGCCGACCCCGACGACTACGAAGAGACCCTGCGCCGCTTCATGACCCCCCTGGTGTGACCCCGCCGAGCCGCCCCGCCGCACCCACGCTCCGCCGCGGTGCCTCCGGTTCCGTTTAGCGCCGTACCGCTGGCCTGTTCTGACCCCGGACGGCGCGCCGGACCCGCGCGTCCGCCGTCCCCGGCGTCGGTCGCGGCATTCCGTTTGGGTTTTCGGACCGTCAACCGGAAGACTGCACCCGTGACGTCCCGTATCCCGCGCGACTCCAGGCTTCGACTCGTCCGCCCGCGACCCCTGGCCGCCGCCCCTCCAGCGATGAACCAGCGGCGTCCGCGCCGCGCCGCGCCGCGACCCCCGGAGGGCACACCGGCCCGGTCGGAGCTGGCCAGAATGGCGCGCTCCGGTCTGGCCGACGCGGCCCGTGTCGCCCGCTGGGCCGACACCGCCCTCGGCCCCGGCCGGGGCAGCGCGACCGCCGACGGCAAGGCCACCCTCTCCGACGCGACCGCCGGCCACGCGGCCCGGGAACTGGGCCTGACGGAGGCCAAGGTCCGCGCCGACTGGGACACCGCCCGTCTCGCCGGACTGGTCGAGGTGCACGGCGGCAGCGCCCGCCCCGGCTGGCGGCTGCGCGCCTGGAACCGCGACGACAGCGCCGTACTGCGCGGCTGGGTCGCCCTCTTCGACGCCTGGTCACTGGCCCACCCCGAGCCCGCCGGGCAGGAGCCGGCCGCCGTGGCCGAGGTCATCTCCGCCATGCCCCAGATACTTTCCTTCCTCCAGCTGTCCGCCGGGCCCGTCCCGGTGGCGCAGCTCCTGGACCTGCTGGAGCAGCGCGTCACCGAGCTGCGCACCGAGCGCTGCGAGGTCCCCTACGGCCCCCGTCTCGAGCCCGGAACGCCGCAGACGGCCGGGGCCGTGCCGCTCCCGGACGCCACCGCCGACACCCCGCTCGCCCCCCTCCTCGACTGGGCCCTGCACGCCCTCGCCTCCGTCGGCGCCCTCACCTGCGGCGACGGACACGCCACGCTCACCCCGCTCGGCAGCTGGGCGGTGTGGGTCAAGCTGGAGCAGATCTGCGTCGCCGCGCAGAGCCCCGCCGGCAACATCGAGCAGTCGGCCGAGGACATGCTCCGCGGCTGCGCCCAGCTCCGCCCCAACGCCGCCCGCGCCGAGTACCGGGCCTGGCTCGCCGCGCGCCCCGTCGGCAGCGCCGTCGCCGAACTGCTCGGCGGCGCCCGCGGTGAGGACGCCCTGCTGCGCGGCCTCGCCTTCGACGCGCTGCGCGTCGTCGGCGCCCCCGCCGAGCCCGACGTCCGCGCCGTCCTCGACGAGCCGACGCTGCGGCCCTACGCCCTGCTGTGGCTGGCCGAGCACGACGGCGCCGACCCCGAGGACGCCCACGAGGTCCTCACCCGCCAGGAGGCCACGTGGCTGTGGGTCGACACCGCGGCCGCCGTCGCGGACCACGGCGAGGCCCCGCTGCTCGTCAGGCACCTGGAGTCCGCCGTGCAGCCCACCGTCCCGGCCCTGCTGGACGAGGTCCGGGCCGTCGGCCACCCCCGCACCGTGCAGGTGCTGGTCGCCCTGGCCGCCGCACACCCCGACCCCGCCCTGGCCAAGGCCGTACGCAGGGCGGCCTTCCAGGTCCACACCGGAGGCAGCTGACCACGCCCGGGCGCGGTGGGCGGACAACCCCACCGCGGTCCCGCCACCCCGGCTCTGCCGACAGGACGCGCCGGCACGCGGTCCGTGGCGCACCCGCACCGCTCGGCCCCGCCCGCCGATCCGCCGGAGGCTACCCGCGGATCTCCGGCGCGTACGTCCCGAAGCTCCAGATGTTGCCCTCCCGGTCCCGGGCCATGTAGTCCCGCGAGCCGTAGTCCTGGTCCGTGGGCGGCATCAGGATCTCCGCGCCGTGTTCCACGGCCCGCCGGTGATGGGCGTCGACGTCCTCCACCACGACGTACACCCCCGTCGTGCCGGCGTTCTTCATCGCCTCGTCGAAGCGGCTGCCCGTGCCCTTCGAGCCGAGCATGACCCCGCCGTTGCCCTGGGCCAGCTCGGCGTGGGCCACCGAACCGTCCTCGCCCTCGTACACGGCCAGTTCCCTGAAGCCGAAGGCCTGGGTGAGCTGCCGGACCGCCGCCTTGGCGTCCGCGTACAGCAGCGTCGGGTAGACGCTCGGGCGGTCGCCGTCCATGCCTGCCATGCCGATCACTCCCTTGTGAACCGGTGCGAGCCGGTGTCAGCCGGTGCCGGAGGCCGAACGCCGCGAAGATCCCGAAGCCCGGAAAAATCACCGGATTCAGCCCTGGCGCCCAGTCTTGCACCGCCCACTGACAACGGCCCTGACCCGCGCTCCCGAACACCGGAGCCCCGAACAAGCGACCGCCGGACACCGGAACCCGTGAAAAGCGTTTGCACGGCCCCGTTAGACTGGCCCCCATGGCCATTCTCCTCGCGCATTAGACGGCGGGAACGCCCGCCCGTCGCCCGCCACCACCCTTTCAACGGCGCGCTGCGCGCGGCACCTCCCTCGCCGCCCATCCCGCCAACCACCCGCCCAGGAGTCTGACCGTGATCTCCGCCTCCGGCATCGAGCTGCGCGCCGGTGCCCGCGTCCTCATCGAAAGCGCCACCTTCCGCATCGCCAAGGGCGACCGCATCGGCCTGGTCGGCCGCAACGGCGCCGGCAAGACCACCCTCACCAAGGTCCTCGCAGGCGAGGGCCAGCCCGCCGCAGGCGCCGTCACCCGCTCCGGTGAGGTCGGCTACCTCCCGCAGGACCCGCGCACCGGGGACCTCGACGTGCTCGCCCGCGACCGCGTCCTGTCCGCGCGCGGCCTGGACGTCCTGATCCGCAAGATGCGCGAGAACGAGCAGCGCATCGCCAACGGCCAGGGCACCACCCGTGAGAAGGCGCTCAAGCAGTACGAGCGCCAGGAGACGGAGTTCCTCACCAAGGGCGGATACGCCGCCGAGGCCGAGGCCGCCACCATCGCCGCCGCGCTCAACCTGCCCGACCGGGTGCTCGGCCAGCCCCTGCACACGCTCTCCGGCGGCCAGCGCCGCCGTATCGAGCTGGCCCGGATCCTGTTCTCGGACGCGGACACCCTGCTGCTCGACGAGCCGACCAACCACCTCGACGCCGACTCGATCGTCTGGCTGCGCGACTACCTCAGGACCTACCGCGGCGGCTTCATCGTGATCTCCCACGACGTCGACCTGGTCGAGACGGTCGTCAACAAGGTGTTCTACCTGGACGCCAACCGCTCCCAGATCGACGTCTACAACATGGGCTGGAAGCTCTACCAGCAGCAGCGCGAGGCCGACGAGAAGCGCCGCAAGCGCGAGCGGCAGAACGCGGAGAAGAAGGCCTCCGCGCTGCACTCGCAGGCCGACAAGATGCGCGCCAAGGCCACCAAGACCGTCGCCGCGCAGAACATGGCCCGCCGCGCGGACAAGCTGCTGGCCGGTCTGGAGGCGGAGCGGAAGTCCGACAAGGTCGCCAAGCTCCGCTTCCCCGAGCCGGCGCCCTGCGGCAGGACCCCGCTGACCGCCGAGGGCCTGTCCAAGTCGTACGGCTCCCTGGAGATCTTCACCGACGTCGACCTGGCCATCGACAAGGGCTCCCGGGTCGTCATCCTCGGCCTCAACGGCGCCGGCAAGACCACCCTGCTGCGGCTCCTCGGCGGCGTCGAGAAGCCCGACACCGGCCGGGTCGTCGAGGGCCACGGCCTCAAGCTCGGCTACTACGCGCAGGAGCACGAGACCCTCGACCCCGAGCGCACCGTCCTGGAGAACATGCGCTCGGCCAACCCCGACCTCGACCTCGTCGAGGTCCGCAAGACGCTGGGCTCGTTCCTGTTCTCCGGCGACGACGTCGACAAGCCGGCCGGCGTCCTGTCCGGCGGTGAGAAGACCCGCCTCGCGCTGGCCACCCTCGTCGTGTCCTCGGCGAACGTGCTGCTCCTCGACGAACCGACCAACAACCTCGACCCCGCCAGCCGCGAGGAGATCCTCGGTGCCCTGCGCACCTACAAGGGCGCGGTCGTCCTGGTCACCCACGACGAGGGCGCTGTCGAGGCGCTCCAGCCGGAACGGATCATCCTGCTTCCGGACGGCGTCGAGGACCTGTGGGGCGCCGACTACGCGGACCTCGTCGCCCTGGCTTGATCGAACGGATGATCCACTGGGTATGGATCATTCGGCCGATCCACGATCCACCATCTGTGTGAGATCTCCTCATCACGAGGTGTGTCCTACATCGATTTCGCGGCCGGGCCCCCATTGCCGGGGGCCCGGCCGCGACACCGTTCTGACCTGGTGCTTCGCGGAAAAACCCGTTCGGCCGTACGGGCGCGATCCTCTGGAATAAGGGATTCCGTATGTGGGGACTCGCTCCTGTCGTCACAACCTTGTCTCATCGACCTTGCCGAATGGGTGGCCATGAAGCCCTGAAGGGGTGATCATGAGGAGACCAGAGCGCACTTCCCATGAGGAGGCACGGGTGGCCGAGACTCTGAAGAAGGGCAGCCGGGTGACCGGCGCCGCGCGCGACAAGCTCGCGGCAGACCTGAAGAAGAAGTACGACGCCGGTGCGAGCATCCGGGCGTTGGCCGAGGAAACCGGCCGCTCGTATGGCTTCGTGCACCGCATGCTCAGTGAGTCGGGTGTCACGCTGCGAGGGCGTGGCGGGGCTACCCGGGGCAAAAAGGCCACATCGGCCTGACGTCCCGGGCGACCCCTCGGCTCCGAAAGTGAAGGTGGTCACCCGGTCGGTCGTCAGACCGTCCGGGTGGTTACTGTGCAGTCACTTAGCTCTGCCGTCGTACGGCGCTCAAGCCGGCGCACGGCGGAGACGACGACCGCACCTTCCGGAGGCGCCCCATGGCTTCGCCCGCCCACGACCCCGCTCCCGCGCTCGACAAGGACGGCGTGCGGCTCACCGTCGACGACGCGATCGCCACGGTGACGCTGACCAACCCGGCCAAGCGCAACGCGCAGAGCCCCGCCCTGTGGCGGGCGCTCACCGAGGCCGGCCGGCTGCTGCCGGGCTCCGTCCGGGTCGTGGTGCTGCGGGCCGAGGGCAAGTCCTTCTCGGCCGGGCTCGACCGGCAGGCGTTCACGCCCGAGGGCTTCGACGGCGAACCGTCGTTCATCGACCTCGCACGGGGCGGCGACACCGAGCTCGACGCGACCATCGCCGAGTACCAGGAGGCGTTCACCTGGTGGCGGCGCAGCGACATCCTGTCGGTCGCCGCCGTGCAGGGACACGCCATCGGGGCGGGCTTCCAGCTGGCCCTCGCCTGTGACCTGCGGGTCGTCGCCGACGACGTGCAGTTCGCCATGCGCGAGACCAGCCTCGGCCTCGTACCGGACCTGACGGGCACGCACCCCCTGGTGTCCCTGGTCGGCTACGCCCGCGCACTGGAGATCTGTGCGACGGGCCGCTTCGTCACGGCCGAGGAGGCGGTGAACACCGGGCTGGCCAACCTCGCCGTGCCCGCGGACCAGCTCGACGCTGCCGTGCACGACCTGGCATCGGCGGTCCTGGCCGCACCGCGCGACGCGGTCATCGAGACCAAGGCGCTCCTCCAGGGCGCCCGGAGCCGGGACTACGAGGCCCAGCGCGCCGCCGAGCGGGCCGCGCAGGGACGCCGGCTGCGCGACCTGGCCGGGCTCGGGGAGTAATCCGGGCGCGGACCGCGACGGCCGTCACCGGCGCCGCGGCCGACGGGCGGCCGGTGGCCCGCCGGCGCCGACCCGTGCAGGAGGGCGAACGGCGTGGCCGCCATCCGCTCGGCGCGTTGCGGCCCACCGCGTCGATCCGCCGGTCCGAGCCCGGGAACGGTCCAGAGCCGGCCCGCTCAGCCGACTTCCGTCACCAGTACCGCCACCGACGGGCGGTCCGGCAGGGCCTCGGCCACCGCGGCACGGACCCGCCGGGCCACCTCCACGGCCCGGTGGTCCGCGTCGACGGCCAGCTCCACCCGCACATGGCGACGCGGCAGGGCCGGCCCCAGCGGCACCTCCGTGACGTGGACCGGACGGCCCAGCGTCGCCGTCAGCCGGGCCACGCCCGGTACCGCCAGCGCGGCGCCGGCCGCACGGCCCTCGTCGCCGTCCCCAGGCACAACGGCCGGAGGGTGCCGCGGCTCGCGCCCGGGATCCGGGTCCGGCCCCGGTCCGGTGGCCGCGTCCAGCAAGGCCGTCGCCCGCAGGTCCACGTCGGTCACCGTCAGACCGAGCCCCCGCGTCGCCGCTGCCGCGAGTGCCGCACGCAGCCGGGCGGCCGTCACCGGCAGCGGCTCGGCCGGCGCCGCCGCGCCCTCGACGGTCGCCGCGAAGTCGGCCGTCACCCGCAGCGGGCCGGGCGACAGGGCGCCGGGCGGCGACGGTACGACCGGTTCGCCCGCGCCCTCCGGGCCTGCGGGCGCGATGCGCAGGCCGCCGGGACGCACACCCGTCACACCCCGGGCCGCGGCCAGCAGTACCTCCCGTGCCGCACGCTCGGCGATCCACGCGCCGTCCCGCGGCCCTCCCAGCGGCAGCAGCCTGCCGAGCCCCAGCCGCTCCCGCACCGTCCGCGTCCACTCGTCCGCCGTGGTCATTCCTCCAGCCTGCCGTATCCACGGCGCGCACCGCCGCGACCCCACCTACCGTGGTCACAGGACTACGACCGAAAGGGACGTACGACGATGAGCGACACGGAGAGCCACCGGGCCGGGCAGGAAACGATCGAGACCTCTGGGACGGTCAAGGCCCAGACGATTAGGCGGGGCGGTGGAGACCCCGGGACCAGAGGGCGGACCACCATCGCCGACGGCGTCGTGGAGAAGATCACCGGGATGGCCGCACGCGACGTCGTCGGTGTGCACGCCATGGGCAGCGGGATGTCGCGCACCTTCGGCGCCGTGCGCGACCGGGTGCCCGGCGGGACCAGGTCAGGGGTCACGCGCGGGGTGAAGGCGGAGGTCGGCGAGAAGCAGACCGCGCTCGATCTGGAGATCGTCGTCGACTACGGCGTGGCCATCGCGGACGTCGCCCGGGACGTGCGGGAGAACGTGGTCGCGGCGGTGGAGCGGATGACCGGCCTGGAGGTCGTCGAGGTCAACATCGCGGTGAGCGACGTGAAGCTGCCCGACGAGGAGGACGAGGAGCCGGAGCCCCGGATCAAGTGATCCGGGAGCGGACTGAGGGGAGCACACCATGAGCATGGCCGTGGTCGGCATGATCGTCGGCATGGCGCTGGGTTTCGCCGGGTATTTCGGCGGGTTCGGCGCCTTCCTGCTGGTGGCGGCCCTGGGCGCCGTCGGGTTCGTCGTCGGCCGCTTTCTGGAGGGGGACATGGACCTCGGTGACTTCCTCCGCTCCCGCGACGACCGGCGACGGTGACCGGCGTGAGCGGTGGGGCCGGTGAGCTCCCCGAAACCCCGGCCGTCGTGGAGCCGGGAGGGCGCGGTGCCACCCGGATCGCCGACCGGGTCGTCGCCAAGATCGCCGCCCGGGCGGCACGCGAGGCGGTCGGCCCGCTCCACCCGGACGCGGCACGCCCCTACGCCACCGTCGTCGTCCACCACGACACCGCTCACGTCCGGGTCCACCTCGAACTGGACTACCCGTGCGACGTCGGCGCCCGCTGCGGACAGGTGCGTCACCAAGTCGTCCAGCGGGTACGCACGCTGGTGGGCATGGCGGTGCCGGAGGTCGTGGTCGAGGTGGAGCGACTGCACCTGGCGGTGGAGTACGGCGCGCGACGGGGGAGGACCCGATGAGCGATCCCCGAGAACCCCGGGGCCCCGAGGGCGGCACGCGGCGTCTGACCGTCATGGAGCCCGGCACCGGGCCGCCGTCCGGGCCCGGCCCCGGCATCGG
The DNA here is from genome assembly GCF_044328675.1 of Streptomyces sp. NPDC017890. NCBI lineage: Bacteria > Bacillati > Actinomycetota > Actinomycetes > Kitasatosporales > Streptomycetaceae > Streptomyces > Streptomyces sp. NPDC017890. The sequence goes on along the minus strand of NZ_JBIRHU010000023.1, from coordinate 46,670 downwards.
ACCGGCCGGCCGTTTCTGGTCCCCGCGCCGCGTCCCCGCGGGCATCGTCGCCCTGTTGCTCCTGTTCGTCGCGGGCGCCTTCCTCTACGACGTCGCCGCCGTGCGCGCCGGCCGGTCCGCCCTCGGATGGCGCCGCGAACTGGCCCGGCAGCTCGCCGACCGGCCCCTCGACGACACGTGGGTCCTCGCCGGTGCGGGAGTCGCCGCGGTCCTCGGGCTCTGGCTGCTCGTCCTGGCCCTCACCCCCGGCCTGCGCAAGGTGCTCCCGATGCGGCGCACGCACCCGGACGTACGCGCGGGCCTCCACCGGGACGCCGCCGCGACGGTGCTGCGCGACCGGGCCATGGAGGTCGCCGGGGTGCAGTCGGCGCGGGTACGGGTGCGCCGGCGCGAGGCACGCGTGCGCGCGCGGTCGCACTTCCGGGAACTGGACGACGTACGGGCCGATCTGGACGGCGTGCTCCACGACGCGGCGCGCGGGCTGGGACTGGCCAGGCAGCCTGCCGTGACCGTGCGGGTGGCGCGGCCAGGACGGAAGGGGTGAGGGCGGTGCTCAGGACCGTCGACCGTGTGCTGCTCGGGCTCGTGGGCCTGGTCCTGTTCGCCCTCGGCGGCTCGGTACTGGTCATCGGCCTGGGTGCCTCCGCGCCGTCCTGGTGGATCCACGACGGGCCGCACGACGTGCTGCTCAGCGCGGCCGAGCGGACCCGGTGGCGGGACTTCGGCTGGTGGTGGCCGGCCGTCATCGCCGTACTCGCCGTCCTCCTGCTGTTCGCCCTGTGGTGGCTGGTCGCGGTGGTGCGCCGCCGCCGGCTCGCCGAGATCCTCGTCGACACCGGCGACGGCGACGGCGCGGTCCTGCGCGGCCGGGCCCTGGAGGCCGCCCTCGCCCAGGAGGCGGAACGGACGGACGGGGTCGAACGGGCCAAGGTCCGGCTCACCGGCCGGCGCGGCGCCCCGGCGGCCCGCGTCCGGCTGCTGCTGGCACCCCACGTGGACCCCGGCACCGCGCTGGACGAGCTCACCACCCATGCGCTGGCCCACGCCCGCGATTCCGCGAACCTCACGGCCCTTCCGGCGGAGGTCCACCTCCAGGGCGTCCAGCACGGGGCCGAGCGGGTCAGCTGACCCCGCGCGGGCCCCTCGTGCCGGCGCCGGACGCCTAGAACCCCTGCCGTACCCCGCCGTCCACCGGCAGCATCACGCCCGTCACGTACGACGCCGCGGGGGACAGCAGGAACGCCGCCGCGCGGCCGAACTCCTCCGGGGCGCCGTAGCGGCGCAGCGGGATGCGGGACTCGGCGGCTGCCCTGGTCGCCTCCGGGTCGGCGGACATGCCGTCCAGCTCACGCACCCGGTCCGTGTCGACGCGGCCCGGGAGGAGGCCGACGACACGGACGCCGCGCGGGCCCAGCTCGTCGGCGAGGGACTTGGCGAAGCCGGCCAGCCCCGGCCGCAGGCCGTTGGAGATGGTCAGGCCGGGAATCGGCTCGTACACCGAGCCCGACAGCACGAAGCCGATGACACCGCCCGGCTCCAGCTCCGCCGCCGCCGTCCGGGCCAGCCGCACCGCACCGAGGAACACCGACTCGAACGCCGCCTGCCACTGCTCGTCCGAGTTGTCGGCGACGAACCCGGGCGGCGGTCCGCCCACACTGACCAGTACGCCGTCGAAGCGGCCGAAGCGCTCACGGGCGGTCGCGACCAGCCGGCCGGCGGCCTCCGGGTCGGCGTTGTCCGCGGCCACCCCGACCACGTCCGGACCCAGCGCGGCCGCCGCCTCGGCGACGCTCCGCTCGTCCCGCCCCGTGACGACGACCTTCGCGCCGTCGGCGACCAGCTCGCGCGCGGCGGCGTTGCCCAAACCCCGGGTGGCTCCCGTGACGACGTACACGCGGTCCTTCAGTCCAAGATCCATGGCCCTATCCTGCCCCCTCGTCCCCGAACAGGGCGAGGGCGGTGTTCACCAGGCCGATGTGGCTGAACGCCTGAGGGTAGTTGCCGAGCTGGTGGCCGGAGACCGGGTCGTACTCCTCGGCCAGCAGCCCCACGTCGTTGACGAGCCCCACCAGCCGCTCGAACAGCTCCCGGGCCTCCTTCGTCCGACCGGTCGCGTGCAGCGCGTCCGCGTACCAGAAGGAGCACACCAGGAAGGTCCCCTCGCTGCCCGGCAACCCGTCCACGGGGTCCCCTTCGGTGCTGTACCGGCGCACCAGGCCGCCTCTGGTCAGTTCCTCACCGATCGCGTCGACCGTGCCGACGACCCGCGGATCGTCCGGCGGCAGGAAGCCCAGGCGCGGGATGAGCAGCAGTGAGGCATCCAGCTCCGGCGAGCCGTAGGACTGGGTGAAGGTGTTGCGCTCCGGGTCGTAGCCCTTCTCGCACACCTCGCGGTGCACCTCCTCGCGCAGCGCGCGCCACCGGTCCGGGTCCCCACCGCTCAGCTCGGGATGCTCCTCCAGCGTGCGCACCGCCCGGTCGAAAGCCACCCACGTCATCACCTTCGAGTGCACGAACTGCCGGCGCCCGCCGCGCACCTCCCACAGCCCTTCGTCGGGCTGCCGCCATGCCTCGGCCAGGAAGTCCATCAGGGCGCACTGCAGCTCCCACATCTGCGGCTGGGGGTGCATGCCCGCCAGCCGGGCCAGCGACAGCGAGTCCATGACCTCGCCGTACACGTCCAGCTGGAGCTGGTTCACCGCGTCGTTGCCGACCCGTACCGGTGTGGACCCGGCGAAGCCGGACAGCCACGGCAGCTCGAACTCCGGCAGCCGCCGCTCGCCCGCCAGGCCGTACATGATCTGCAGGTCCGCCGGGTTGCCCGCGACCGCGCGCAGCAGCCAGTCGCGCCAGGCCTCGGCCTCCTCCAGGTATCCGGCCGACAGCAAGGCGCCCAGGGTGAGGGTGGAGTCGCGCAGCCAGCAGAAGCGGTAGTCCCAGTTGCGTACGCCGCCCGGTTCCTCGGGCAGCGACGTGGTGGGGGCGGCGACGATTCCGCCGGTCGGCTTGTAGGTGAGCGCCTTGAGGGTGATCAGGGAACGGACGACGGCGTCCCGGTGCGGGCCGTCGTAGCCGCAGTGGGCGGCCCAGGCCCGCCAGTCCTCGACGCTGTGCTCCAGCGACACGTACGGGTCGATGAGCGGCGGGCGGGGCTCGTGCGAGGGGTGCCAGGTCAGGACGAACGCGACCTTCTCGCCCGCGGCGACGGTGAACTCCGCGTGGGTCCCGAAGTCCTGCCCCCAGCTGGGGACCTCGGGCTCGCTGCGCAGCCACGCCGAGTCCGGCCCGGCGACGGCGACCCGGTGCCCGTCGGCCCTGCGCATCCACGGCACGATCGAGCCGTGGTCGAAGCGCAGCCGGAGCACGCTGTGCACGGTGACCTCACCGCTCAGGCCCTCCACGACGCGTACGAGGTCCGGGGCGCGGTCGCGCTGGGGCATGAAGTCGGTGACCCGTACCGCGCCGCCCCCGGTCTCCCACTCGGTGTCCAGGACGAGGGTGTCCGGCCGGTAGGCGCGCCGTGTGCAGCGTTCGGCGCCCTTGGGCGCGATGCGCCAGTGACCGTTGTCCTCGTCGCCGAGCAGCTTGGCGAAGCAGGCGGCGGAGTCGAAGCGGGGCAGGCAGAGCCAGTCCACGGAGCCGTCCGTGCCGACCAGGGCCGCGGTCTGCTGGTCGCCGATGAGCGCGTAGTCCTCGATGTGGGGGTGCACGGCATTCCGTCTTCCCGACGGGAAGCCAAGCAATCGGAACCGCCCGTGAGCTCCCCGTCGGGCGGCTACACCGTGGCGGGTTCCGCCCGCGCCGGTTCGACGTCCTCGGCGGTCTCACGGTCGCGCTTCTCGCGACGGACCAGGAACCACCAGCCGACCGGCACGGCCGCGGCGAACAGCCACCACTGGATCGCGTACGCGAAGTTCAGCGCGGCGTCCTCGTTGCCGGGCCTGCCGATCCGCTCCGGGGTGTTGTCCTTCGGCTCCGGCTCGATCAGGACGACGTACCCGCCGAGCACCGGGGCGTGCAGGCGCTCGGCCTGCTGCTCACTGTTGATGAGCATGATCTGCCGGTCCGGCAGGCCCTCGAGGTCCTTGATGCCGCTTGCTTCGGTCGTCTCGTCGGGCATCAGCCGTCCGGTGACGGTGATCTCTCCCCGGGGCGGCGCGGGGACCTCGGGGAACGCGGTCTGGCTCGGGCCGTCCGCGGGGATCCAGCCCCGGTTGACCAGCAGGACCCTGCCGTCGTCCAGTACGAACGGGGTCAGCACGTGGTAGCCGATGTTGTCGTCGGAGTCGGTGCGGCGGCGTACGACGACCTCGCGGTCCGTGTCGAAGTGCCCCTTCGCGGTGACGGTGCGGTACCGCTCACGCGTGGTGATCTTCTTGCCGGGGGCGGTCAGCGACTGAGCGGGCACCGGGGCCGCGTCGAGTGCCCGCGCGACCAGGTCGTTCCGGGCGGTGCGTTCCTCGTAGCGGTCCATCTGCCAGAAGCCCAGCCAGATCATCGTGGGGATGAGCAGCACGGCGACCAGCGTGAGGATCACCCACTGGCGGGACAACAGGAAGCGGTACACGCGTCGACGGTACCTCGGCCGGGATCGGCCCTCGCGGGGAGGTCCCCGCGAGGGCCGATCCCGCGTCGGCGGGGAGCACGTTCGACATCAATGCCGCGGCGCGGGTTCAGCGACGGCTTCGCCCGGCTGCCACGCGAGGCCCGCGGGCCTTGCCGAAGCGCTCAGACCTTGTCGACGACCCCCACCCTCCCCTCGGCGCGGGCGCAGTGGGCGCCGCAGTACCAGTGGCCCTCGACCTCGACGCCCTGGCCGATGATCTGGACCCGGCAGTGCTCGCAGATGGGGGCCATCCGGTGGATCGCGCAGGCGAAGCAGTCGAAGACGTGCACCGCTCCCTGGGCGTGGACCTCGAAGGTCATTCCGTAGTTGTTGCCGCAGACTTCACATGTCGCCATGCGCCACAGGGTGAGCCGTCGCCGCGACGTGGGCGAGCGGACGCCGGGCGAGTCGCCCGGAATCACCCGTCCGTACGGCTCGGCCACGGCTCATGGACGGCTCACGTACCCGCTCGGCCGTCGGCGGGCTCGACGTCCGCGAGCAGCTGCCCGAACGCGGCCTCGTCCACCACCGGCGTGCCGTACTGGCGGGCCTTGACCACCTTCGACGTGCCCGAGTCCGGATCGTTGGTGACCAGCAGGCTGGTCAGCCGGGACAGGCTGGTGGCGACATGCAGTCCGGCCTCGGTCGCGCGGTCCTCCAGCAGGTCCCGCTCGACGGAGGTGTCACCCGAGAAGGCGATCCGCATGCCCTGTTTGAGGCGTTTGCCCTCTTCGTATCGGCCGGGGTTGGGATGGGGGCATGCGGGCCTTTTGCGGGAGGGGCGCCAACTGGTCTGCCGGTAGCCGCCGTAGCCCGCCTGCTGCCCGATCACGGGCGCGGGCCGGTCCGCCCACTCGGTCAGCGGCCGGCACTCGTGCAGCGGCAGCCGCACGCCGCCCGCCGCCGCGGCGAGCAGGCTCGGCCGGAACGCCTCCGCCAGCACCCGTGCGTCGTCCAGCGCGTGGTGCGCCCGCTGCTGTACGACGCCGAAGTGGGCGGCCAGCGACGCCAGCTTGTGGTTGGGCAGGGGCAGGCCCAGCTCCTTGGAGAGCGCGATGGTGCACAGCCGTTGACGCACGGGTGCCTCGCGCTTCGCGCGCGCGTACTCGCGGGCGATCATCTGCCAGTCGAAGACGGCGTTGTGCGCGACGAGTACCCGCCCGTCGAGCCGGGCCGCGAACTCCTCGGCGACGTCCGGGAAGAGCGGCGCCCCCCGGAGCACCTCGCTCGTCAGGCCGTGTATCCACACCGGGCCCGGGTCCCGCTGCGGATTGACCAGGGTGTACCAGTGGTCCTCGACCTCGCCGCGGGCGTCCAGCCGGTAGACGGCCGCGGAGATGATGCGGTCGTCGCGGGCCAGGCCGGTGGTCTCCACGTCAACGACCGCGTACCCCTGCGGATACGCGGCCGGCCACGTCGTGGCGGACGACGCTGCGGTCGTGTGGTCTTCGAGCATGGTCCATGAGGATACGGGCCGCGACTGACACTCCGGTCCGGCAGGTGCCCCGCGCCATCCCGGCGAAACGGTTCCTCCGCCAAGTTCCGCACGACGGGCAGGGGTTGCGAGGAGAACGCGCGAGGGGACGGCCGCGGTGCGTCGGTACGGGGCGGGTGACATGCCGGACGGCGCCTTCCCGCGTGTGACGCAACCCACGCACGACGAGCCCTGGCCGGCCGTGGAGCCGCCGGCCGCCCGGCGGGTCACGGGCGCGGGGTCACCACCGGATCGGTACCGGAAGGGCCGTCAGGAGTCCGGACACCGCGACGACCACCCCCAGGGCGACGACCTCCGCGCGCGCGGGGGAGCAGGCGGCCAGGGGATCGGCCGCGCGGCTCAGCCGGATCCTGGCCCACAGGGCGAGCGCCGCGACGGCGGCCACGAGAATCACCTTGGCGAGCAGGACCCGCCCGTACGCCGTGTCCGTCAGCTGGTCGACGATCGTGCCCGGCGGCATCCGGCGCAGCGAACTGCACACCCCCGTCGCCGTGATGGCCGCCAGCAGAACGGCCGCCACGCGCGCGTAGAGACCCAGCAGAGCCGGACCCGCCTCGGAGCCCCGCCACTGCCGCAGGGCCCGCAGCGCGTACAGCAGACCGCCCACCCACAGCGACGCGCACGTCAGATGGACGAGGGTCAGGCCGGAGCCGATCAGCGGGCTGTACTCGGTCGTGGGGTGCGCGCGCAGCGCCTCCGCGACGACCACGGCGGCCAGCGGCCAGACCTGGAGGCCCGGCCTGCGCGAGGTGGCGCACAGGCCGGCCGCGAGGAACGCGTTGACCTCCAGGAGCGCGAGCTTGCCGTCACGGGACTCGTAGAGGCCGCCGACGTCGATGTCGGCGACGCTGTCCGGCACCAGATTGCCCGTGGCCACGACCGACGCCAGACCGAGCGCCGCGACGAAGCCGGCGGCGGCCGCGTACGGCGACCAGCTGCGGGGCCGCTCGGGCGGCGCGCCGGGGAGCGACCGGGCCAGCCGGTTCACGAAGAGCTCGCCGGCCGGAACGCTCAGCGCGGCGAAGAGCACCGTGCGCAGCAGGGCTATGCCGCCGGTGCCGGGTGCTTCGGCCTCCCCGGTGCCGTGCAGGGCGGGGGACGGACCGAGGACGGGTATCAGCGCGGCCAGCACCACCAGCACGATCACGGCCGCGGTCCGGCCGGTACCGGAGGGCCGCGCGTGCCGTCCGGTGTCGGCGGTCCGGGACGGAGGTCTTGTCAAGGTCACCTCGAGATCTTCACCAGCTCCCCCAGATCCGGGCAAGTTCCGGAAAACAACTGGCGGACCGGCATTCCGTACATGAGGACGTTTTCGGCCGCCCTACGGTTCGGGAAGGCCGGGGAAGGGGTGAGTAACGCGTCACACCCATCGCGCGGCGTCCGCGCCCCACGGCCCCGGCGGCCGGGCCCAGTCGGCCGGGCCGCCCGTGAAGGACACCGGCGGCAGGGCGTACCGCAACCGCCCCGGCCGGCTGTCCCGCTCGGCGAGCCAGGGCTCCGGCCCCGGGTACGCCGCATCCCCGGCGCCGTCCGCGGCGTCCGGCCGGATCCCGTCCGTCAGCCAGCGAGCGGTCCGCGCCAGCGCCACCCGGACGTACCGGCTGCCGCCCTCGTACGTCTGCTCGGTCAGCGCCCGCAGCACCCCGGCCGCCAGCAGGTATCCGGTGCCGTGGTCGAGGGCCTGGGCGGGTAGCGCGCCCGGCCGCTCGGACGTCCCCTCCACCGCGGCGATCCCGGTGGCCACCTGCACCAGGCTGTCGAAGCCGCGCCGCCCGGCCCACGGCCCGTACGCGCCCCACGCCGACAGCTGCGCCACGACCAGCCCCGGCCTGCGCGCGGCGAGCGCCTCCGGGGAGAGCCCGAAGCGGTCCAGGGCCTCCGGCCGGTACCCGGTGACGACGACGTCGGCCGCGCCGAGCAGCTCCTCGAACGTCTCCCGGCCGTGACCGTCCGCCAGGTCCAGCGTCGTGGACCGCTTCCCGAAGCCCGTGTCGGCATGCTGGTCGGACAGTTCCGGAAGCCCCGGCGGATCCACGCGCAGCACGTCCGCACCGAGCAGGGCGAGCGTGCGGGTGGCGACCGGGCCCGCGATGACCCGGGTCAGGTCCAGGACACGCAGCCCGGCGGCGGGCAGCAGCGGAGACGACGAGGAGGAGGCGGGAACCGGCGTGCACACGCGCGCGTGCGACGCGTCCAGCCGTCCCCGCTCCACCAACGGCCGCCGGGCCACGGCCCCGCCCTGCCCGGACGCCGCCCACTGCTCGGGCGTCCGCAGCGCGACGGCCAGCCCGCCGGCCGCGTACACGGTCTCCTCGACCTCCCACGCGGACCGCCCGGCGAGCACCGACTCCACCGCGCCCACGTCCTCGGGCACGCCCAGCGCGCCGAGCAGCCGCTCCCGGTGATGGGGGTAGTTCGCGTGTGTCCGCACCCACCCGTCGGCCGTCCGCCACAGCCGCGACAGCGGTGCGAACGACACCGGCTCGCGCCCGCCGATCCGCAGGTGCCGCTCACTGGTGAAGGCCGTGGCGACAGCCCCGTCGTCCACCCGCACCCCGGGCACCTCCGCGAGCCCGGCCCGCCGCGCCCCCAGCTCGGCCGCGGCCAGCGCACACGCGCCGACACAGGCCCTCGCCGACTCCCGCACCTCGAGCCGCGCGTCGAGCGCCCCACGGCGCACGACCTCCGACACCCGGGACACCAGCGCGGGATCGCCCCCCAACGCCGACCACACCTGCTCGATGCCTCTCATGGGATCACTCTGCGGCGTCGGCTCCGCCGGCACCAGAGGTCGCCGACCACCTCAGCCGCACCTTCCTGCGCACGTCGGTGGGCCGCAGCTCCCACCCCTGGGCGAGGGCCGCCTCGGCGACGTACCGCCCACCCACGCCGCGGTAGTCACGACGCGGTATCGAGCACTCCAGGGGGGTTTCGGCTCCTGCGGTCCCTTCGCCTTCTGCAGTTCTTTCGTCTCCTGCGGTTCCTCAGTCTCCTGCGGAGCCGAGGCCTGGGCGGTCCAGTGGGCGACCCTCTTGTCGACGCGCGCCCTGTAGTACTCGGTGTCGCCCCTCGTGCCGCAGCTCCGGCCAGGTCACGCACCAGGAGCCCAGCCGCGCGATCGCGCCCAGGGTGTCGTCCATGAACCTCATGCAGCCGTCCCCGAAACCCTGCCAGAGCGCCGTGACCGCATCGGTGAACAAGCCCACCACGCGGCGAACCGCAGGGCCGACTGCCACCGCGGCCGGACCGGTTCGGGCGTCCAGGTCTTGTATCCCTCGTACACGCGCATCCTGCCGCACGCGCGAAGCGGGCCGGGAGGCTGCCCCAGGCCCGCTCCACGCGCGCGTGCCGGTTACCGGGTCACCGCGTCCAGCGCGTCGGCCGTGCCCCAGCCGTAGAAGCCGTTGCGGTTCTTCGAGCCCTCGCACACCGCGTCGGCCTTGCCGTCGCCGTCGATGTCGTACGGCTTGGTGCACGGCGTGGCGTCGGCCTGGGCGTACAGCAGGGCCTTGACCATGGCCGGGGAGGCGTACGGGTGCGTCGACCTGATCAGGGCGGCGACGCCCGCGACGTGCGGCGACGCCATCGACGTACCGGCCATGTAGCCCCACCTGCCGCCGGGCAGCGTGCCCAGGATCAGACCGCTGGTGGCGGGCGGCTCCGGCTTCTGGTACGCCGTCGAGTCACCGCCGGGCGCGGCGATGTCGATGACGCCGAGACCGTGGTTGGAGAAGGACGACTTGAGACCCTTGGCGCCGGTCGAGGCGACCGTCACGACGCCGGGCAGCTGGGTCGGGATGTCGAGGCACTCGGACGGGTCGACCACCCGGTCGCCGGGCGTGGTGTCGTTCGGGGACGACGGGTCGGTGATCTCGTCGGCCGCCAGGTCGTAGTTCTCGTTGCCGGACGCCGCGACGTTGACCGTGCCCTTGCGTTCCGCGTACCGCGAGGCGCGGGTGACGGCTTCCAGGAGCGCCTTCTGGTCCGGGTCGTTCTTGCAGTTGAAGTACCAGGGGTCGGTGTAATAGCTGTTGTTCGTCACGTCGACGTCGTGCTCGGCCGCCCACATGAAGCCGCAGACCACGGCTTCGGTGTAGAAGAAGCCGTCTGGGTTGGACACCTTGATGCCGGAGACCTTCACCCCGGGGGCCACGCCGGTCATGCCGACGCCGTTCTTGGCGGCGGCTATCTCCCCCGCCACGTGCGTGCCGTGCGGGCTCTCCGCCGCGCCCGGCCGCCAGGCGCCGTCGCTGGTGTCCGGCTTGCCGGAGACGCAGTTGACGGAGGCGTCCCGGTCGAAGTTCGGGGCGATGTCCGGGTGGGTGTCGTCGACGCCGGTGTCGATGACGGCGACGGTCACCTTCTCGCTGCCCAGCGACTTCTCGTGCGCCTTGTCCGCCTTGACGGCGGGCAGGTTCCACTGGAGGGGCTGCAGCGGGTCCTGCCCCTCGGCGGCCTCGGCCGCGGCGATCTCCTGGCTGCTGAGCACCTTCGGCGCGCCCGTGTCGGTCGTGGCGGCCGAGGGCAGCGGCGCCGTGCGGGTGGCACCGGCCGACTGCACGCCGCGCACCGTGCGGACGGTCTTGGCGAAGTCCGGGTTCGAGGAGTGGACGACGATCACGCCGATCCGGTCGTACGACGTCACGATCGTGCCGCCGGCCTTGGCTATCGCCCGCTTCACGTGCGCCGGGGGAGCGTGCCCGGGGCGGACGTTGACGACGTAGCTGAGTGACGACGACGAGTCGGCCGCGACCGCGGGGGCGGCCTGGGCGGCCTGGGCGGCGGAGGCCGGGACACCCGGCAGGAACGCGAGGGACGCGGCCACGGCCATGCCGGCCGGGATCGCGAGGGCGCGGCGGTGACGCGGGTGGAGCGCTGTCATGTGCGATGTCTCCAGTTGTTTCGAGGGACTTCGTGGACCTGGCGAGGACACGGGAGCGGGCCCGCGGAGCCGGGCGGGCGGATCACTTCACCGCGCGCAGCGCGTTGACGATGCCGAAGCCGTAGAAGCCGTTGACCCGCTTGCCGCCCTCGCACGTGGCGTCCTGCGCGCCGTCGCCGTCCTGGTCGTAGGAGGCCGGGCAACCGGGGTTGTCCGCCTGGGCCTTCAGCAGCCACTGCAACTGCGCCGGGGACGCCCAGGGGTGCTTCGACTTCAGCAGCGCGGCGACGCCCGCGGCGTGCGGCGAGGCCATCGAGGTGCCCTGGAGCCAGGCGTACTCGTTGTTCGGCATGGTCGACAGGATGCGGCCGTTCTTCGACGGCGTGTCCGGGATCTGGTAGCGCGCGTCGCCGCCCGGCGCCGCGATGTCGACGACACCGTTTCCGTACGTGGAGTAGTACGACTTCTCCTCGTCCACGCCCGTCGCGCTGACCGTCACGATGCCCGGCAGCTGGGTCGGCACGTCGAAGCACTCGTGCGGGTCGATGGTCCGCGTCACCGGAGTGGTGTCGTTCGGGCTGGAGTCGTCGACGATCGCGTCCGCGTCCAGGTCGTGGTTGGAGTTGCCCGCGGAGGCGAGGTGCAGGGTGCCCTTGCGCTGGGCGTACAGCTGGGCCCGGTTGACCGCGTCGACGATCGCGCGCTGGTCGGGGTCGTCCATGCAGTTGTACAGCCAGGGGTCCACGTAGTAGCTGTTGTTCGTGATCTCGACGCCGCGGTCGGCGGCGAACATGAACGCGCACACGACGTTCTCGGGGTAGAAGAGCCCGTTGTCCGGGTCGCTCACCTTGATGCTCGACACCTTCACGCCCGGCGCGACGCCGGCGACGCCGATGCCGTTGCGGGCGGCGGCTATCTCACCGGCCACATGGGTGCCGTGGTAGTCCTCGGCGGTGTACGGCCGCCAGGCGCCCTCACTGGTGTCGGCCTTGCCGCCGACGCAGTTGGCGGACTGGGAGGCGGAGAAGTTCGGGGCGAGGTCGGGGTGGGTGTCGTCGACGCCGGTGTCGATCACGGCGACGGTGACCCTGGAACTGCCCGGGTTGATCTTCGCGGCCTTGTCGGCGCCTATCGCGCGCAGGTCCCATTGGTCCGCTTCCAGCGGCTCGCCGGCCCCCGCGGCCTCGGACGCCCGCGCGGTCCTCGCGGCCTGCTCGCCGGTGAGCATCCGGGCGGCGCCCTCGTCCGTCGTCCCGGCGGCGGTCAGCGGCGCGGTGCGGGTCGCGCCCGCCGACTGGACCCCGCGCGCCTTCCGTATCCGCTCACCGAAGCCCGGGTTCGCCGAGTGGACGACGATGACGCCTATCTTCTGGTACGTGGCCACGACGCTGCCGTCGGCCTCGGCTATCGCGCGCTTCACCGACGCGATCGTGCGGTGGTCCGTCTTCGTGTTGACGACGTACGCCAGGCTCGGAGCGTCCCCGGCCCGCGCGGCCTCCGCGGCGGCTCCCGCCCGCGGTGCGGCAGAGGCGGCCGCCGGCAGGAAGCCGAGCGACGCGGTCAGCGACAGCACGACGGGCACGGCGAGGGCGAGTCGCCGTCTGGGACGCGAGGACCGCGACGGACGCGGGGAACGCGACGAACGCGGCGCATGCGAATGATCCATGGGGTCTCCACATCATCCGGAAACGAAACCGGCCCGAGACACAGGTGGTGCTCGGGCAGGTACATGACGGAGTGGTGCAGGGCGAAGCTATCCCCCGCAGTCCCTGGCCAGCAATGACCCGCCACGCACGACTTCGGAAAGTGCTCCGGGTGTTGAACCGGTCCCCGTGGGGCGCCGTGTCGTTGGACAGGGAGCCCGAGCACGATCAGGCCCCCGTGAGAACACCGAGGTCCAAGCCGTCATGTCCGTCGTACGAGGAGACTCCGTGGCCACCGACGCACCGCCCCCCTCGAAAGAGGAACGCCCACTTCCCTCCGCCGAGGAGTTCTCCGAAGTGCAGCAGAGCGCTGAGTTCGCCGAACTGCGCCGCTCCTTCCGCTCCTTCGCCTTCCCGCTGACGATCGCCTTCGTGGCCTGGTACCTGCTGTACGTGCTGCTGTCGAACTACGCCGGCGGCTTCATGGGCACCAAGCTGTTCGGCAACATCAACGTCGCCTTCGTCTTCGGCATCGCCCAGTTCGTCACCACGTTCCTCATCGCCTGGTGGTACTCGCGGTACGCCGCCGCGAAGCTCGACCCCAAGGCAGAGGCCATCAAGTCCCGGATGGAGGGCGGCGCATGAGCCCCGCACAGACCGTTCTCGCGGCCGAACTCGCCGCCAACGAGGCCAGCGAGCACCGCCCGCTCATCATCACGCTCTTCGCGGTCTTCGTCCTCGCGACGCTCGGCATCACCGTCTGGGCGGGCCGCCAGACCAAGGACGCCGCCGACTTCTACGCGGGCGGCCGGTCGTTCAGCGCCTTCCAGAACGGCCTCGCCGTCTCCGGCGACTACATGTCCGCCGCTTCCTTCCTCGGTATCGCGGGCGCCATCGCCCTCTTCGGCTACGACGGCTTCCTCTACTCCATCGGCTTCCTGGTCGCCTGGCTGGTCGCCCTGCTGCTGGTCGCCGAACCGCTCAGGAACTCCGGCCGGTACACCATGGGCGACGTCCTCGCGTACCGCATGCGCCAGCGCCCGGTCCGCACCGCCGCCGGCACCTCCACGATCGTCGTCTCGATCTTCTACCTGCTGGCCCAGATGGCGGGCGCGGGCGTCCTGGTCTCGCTGCTGCTCGGCATCACCTCCGACGCGGGCAAGATCCTCATCGTCGCGCTCGTCGGCGTCCTGATGATCGTCTACGTCACGATCGGAGGCATGAAGGGCACCACCTGGGTCCAGATGGTCAAGGCCGTGCTGCTGATCGGCGGCACCCTCCTGATCACCTTCCTGGTGCTGCTGAAGTTCGACTTCAACATCTCCGACCTGCTCGGCAAGGCCGCCGAGAACAGCGGCGCGGGCGCCGCCTTCCTGGAGCCCGGCCTCCAGTACGGCGCGAGCGGCACCACCAAGCTCGACTTCATCTCCCTGGGCATCGCCCTGGTCCTCGGCACCGCCGGCCTGCCGCACATCCTGATCCGCTTCTACACGGTGCCCAACGCCAAGGCCGCCCGTAAGTCCGTGAACTGGGCGATCGGCATCATCGGCGCCTTCTACCTGATGACCATCGCCCTCGGCTTCGGCGCGGCGGCGCTCGTCGGGAAGGACGAGATCATCGCGTCCAACCCGTCCGGCAACACGGCCGCGCCACTGCTCGCCCTGCACGTGGGCGGCGTCGACTCGGCCTGGGGCGCGATCCTGCTGGCCACCATCTCGGCGGTGGCCTTCGCGACCATCCTCGCCGTGGTCGCAGGCCTCACCCTCGCCTCGTCCTCGTCCTTCGCGCACGACATCTACGCCAACGTGATCCGCAAGGGCCAGGCCACCGACAAGGAGGAGATGAGGGCCGCCCGCTGGGCGACCGTCTTCATCGGCATCGTCTCCATCGCGCTCGGCGCCCTCGCCCGCGACCTGAACGTGGCCGGCCTGGTCGCCCTGGCCTTCGCCGTCGCCGCGTCCGCCAACCTGCCGACCATCCTCTACAGCTTGTTCTGGAAGCGGTTCACCACCCAGGGCGCCCTGTGGTCGATCTACGGCGGTCTGATCGTCGCCGTCGGCCTGGTGCTGTTCTCGCCCGTGGTCTCCGGCGACCCCAAGGCGATGTTCCCCGACGTCGACTTCGCCTGGTTCCCGCTGAAGAACCCGGGCATCATCTCCATCCCGTTCGGCTTCCTCATGGGCTGGCTCGGCACGGTCCTGTCCAAGGAGAAGGCCGACGAGGCCAAGTACGCGGAGCTGGAGGTCCGGTCCCTGACCGGCACCGGAGCGCACTGAGCCCCGCACCGGGCCCCGCACCGGGCCACTGTGGACGCGGCCGCTCGTAGATCTCTACGACGCGGCCGCGTCGCACGTCGTGGGATCGGGCCGCTGTCGATGTCGGACCCGTCACGTAGGCTCGCAGGTGTCGGAGGGGAGAAGTGCTCCGCCGATCCACGTCGAGGGAGGGGGCCCACGTGCTCATCGACACCTACGGCCGAGTGGCCACCGACCTGAGGGTCTCGCTGACCGACCGCTGCAATCTGCGCTGCACCTACTGCATGCCCGAAGAGGGCCTGCAGTGGCTGGCCAAGCCCGACCTGCTCACCGACGACGAGATCGTCCGCCTCATCGGCATCGCCGTCACCTCCCTCGGTATCGAGGAGGTCCGCTTCACCGGCGGGGAGCCCCTGCTGCGTCCGGGCCTGGTCGGCATCGTCGAGCGCGTCGCCGCCCTGGGGCCGCGCCCCCAGATGTCCCTCACGACCAACGGCATCGGCCTGCGCCGCACGGCGCCGGCCCTGAAGGCCGCGGGCCTGGACCGGGTCAACGTCTCGCTGGACACCCTGCGCCCGGACGTCTTCAAGACCCTCACCCGCCGGGACCGCCACAAGGACGTCCTGGAGGGACTGGAAGCCGCCCGCGAGGCCGGGCTGACCCCGGTCAAGGTGAACTCGGTCCTGATGCCGGGACTCAACGCCGACGAGGCCCCCGACCTGCTGGCCTGGGCCGTCGAGCACGACTACGAGCTGCGCTTCATCGAGCAGATGCCGCTGGACGCCCAGCACGGCTGGAAGCGCGAGGGCATGGTCACCGCCGGTGACATCCTGACCTCCCTGCGCACCCGTTTCGAGCTGACAGCCGAGGGATCCGACGAGCGCGGCTCCGCCCCCGCCGAGCGCTGGCTCGTGGACGGCGGCCCGCACCGCGTCGGCGTCATCGCCTCCGTCACCCGCCCGTTCTGCTCGGCCTGCGACCGCACCCGCCTGACCGCCGACGGCCAGGTGCGCACCTGTCTCTTCGCCCGCGAGGAGACCGACCTGCGCGCCGCCCTGCGCTCCGACGCCCCCGACGAGGAGATCGCCCGCCTCTGGCGACTGGCCATGTGGGGCAAGAAGGCCGGCGCCGGCCTCGACGACCCGGCCTTCGTCCAGCCCGACCGGCCGATGTCGGCGATCGGAGGCTAGGGCAGGCCCGCGGCAACCCCGCAGTCAGGCACTAGGAGCCCGCGGGGGCTTCCCAGTCGGCCAGCGGGACCACGTCCTTCAGGAAGCCCCGTACTCCGAGGAACTGGGACAGATGCTCCCGGTGCTCGTCGCACGCGATCCACGTCTTGCGGCGCTCCGGCGTGTGGATCTTCGGGTTGTTCCATGCCAGCACCCACCCGGCGGCGGTGCGACAGCCCTTGGCGGAGCAGATCGGGGTGGTTTCGTCACTCACAGCTTCGTCTCACAACTACCGGAAAAACCTACGGAACAACCGCGGATACGACCGCGGGACAACCACGGAAAAAGGCGACGCCGAGCAGCCACGGGGGGAGCTGCCCGGCGTCGGTCCGTCGCTCCGACGGGGGATGCGGAGCGAGTACGAAGTATGTCACGGGTCACCCATGGCCCGGCACCGGAACAACACGATTCATCTGAGCATTTCTTCGGCGCCTGGCGCGGAACCGACGCTCCCCCCGCGGTCACGTCCGGCCGTGCGACTCACCGGCCGCGCCCGGCGCCGGATCGGCCACGGCGTCCTCCGGGACGGATTCCGCCGGGCCGTCGCCGGCCCGCGGGGGCATGATCATCGGGGGCGTCGGCGCCGTCACGAACGTCGACGGCAACGATGGCGCGTTCTCACGTCCGGCGTTGGCGATCACGACCGCGATGTACGGCAGGGCAGCCCCGAGGATCAGGGCCACGATCGCGACGTGCCGTTCCACGTTCCACAGACAGACCGCGAGGATCACCGCCAGCGTACGGACCGACATCGAGATGATGTACCGGCGCTGCCGCCCGCGCACATCCTCCTGGAGGCCCGTCCGGGCCCCGGTGATCCGGAACACCTCGGCACTGCCGCCGGCACTCTGCTTCCGCATCTGGTTCCACCATCCGCCCGCATCGGACTCTCCCCGCCCCGCTCCCGTCCGCGGCCGCTCGGGGACTCCGGTCCCGGACAGCTCTCACGTTACGCCGCACCTGCGCCGCTTACGAGACCGGGGCACCCTGGTGCCGCGCGCACGGACTGCGCCCGACCGCGTAGTCCGGTACCCCGTTCGGCCGTACCCGGCATGCGCCGTACGCGGTGCGGCCGAAGACTGGCGGTAATGCTCGCGTAGAGCCGTATGAGGAGGCAGTCATGGGCTGGTTGTGGGCCATCATCGTCGGATTCGTGCTCGGTCTGATAGCCAAGGCGATCATTCCCGGGAAGCAGCACAGCCCTCTGTGGCTGACCACCATCTTCGGCATGCTCGGCGCCATCGCGGGCAACGCGATCGCGCGGGCGGCCGGCGTGGACGCGACCTCCGGCATCGACTGGTGGCGGCACGTCTTCCAGCTGGTGGCCGCGATCATCATCGTCGCCGTGGGCGACGCGATCTACATGGCGGTGCGGGGCAACAAGCGGCGCGAACGGGCCTGACGGCCGGACGGGCCCTACGGTCCCCGGGCGCGAACGGGCCGGACGGGCCCTACGGCCCGCGCGACCCCAGTACGCCGACGGGGCGGCCCCCGGCAGCCGCAAGGCACCGGAAACCGCCCCTCGTACACGCGCCGAGGCGCGGGCCGTACGCGCGCTCAGGCGCGGGCCGCTACGCGCGCTCAGGCGCCGGTGACCTCCACCGCGGCCAGGTTCTTCTTGCCGCGGCGCAGCACCAGCCAGCGCCCGTGCAGCAGGTCCTCCTCGGCGGGGACGGCGTCCTCGCCGGTGACCTTGGCGTTGTTCACGTAGGCGCCGCCCTCCTTGACCGTCCGGCGCGCGGCGGACTTGCTGGCGACCAGGCCGACCTCGGCGAACAGGTCGACGACCGGGCCCAGCTCGGTGACCTCGACGCGCGGCACCTCGGAGAGGGCAGCGGCCAGCGTCCGGTCGTCCAGCTCCGCCAGGTCGCCCTGGCCGAAGAGGGCCCTGGACGCGGCGATCACGGCGGCGGTCTGGTCGGCGCCGTGCACCAGCGTCGTCAGCTCCTCGGCCAGCGCGCGCTGCGCGGCCCGGGCCTGCGGACGCTCCTCGGTCTGCCGCTCCAGCTCCTCCAGCTCCTCGCGGGACCGGAACGACAGGATGCGCGAGTACGTCGAGATGTCCCGGTCGTCCACGTTCAGCCAGAACTGGTAGAACGCGTACGGCGTGGTCATCTCCGGGTCGAGCCAGACGGCGCCGCCCTCGGTCTTGCCGAACTTGGTGCCGTCCGCCTTGGTCATCAGCGGCGTCGCGTAGGCGTGCGCGGTGGCGTCCGGCTCCAGGCGGTGGAGCAGGTCCAGGCCGGCCGTGAGGTTGCCCCACTGGTCGCTGCCGCCCTGCTGCATCGTGCAGCCGTACCTCCGGTAGAGCTGGAGGAAGTCCATCGCCTGGAGCAGCTGGTAGCTGAACTCCGTGTAGCTGATGCCCTCGGAGGACTCCAGGCGCCGGGCGACGGAGTCCTTGGTCAGCATCTTGTTGACCCGGAAGTGCTTGCCGATGTCCCGCAGGAACTCGATCGCGGAGAGCCCCTCGGTCCAGTCGAGGTTGTTGACCATCACGGCCGCGTTCTCGCCCTCGAAGGACAGGAACGGCTCGATCTGGCCGCGCAGCCGCTCGACCCAGCCCGCGACGGTCTCCGGCGAGTTCAGCGTGCGCTCGGCGGTCGGGCGCGGGTCGCCGATCTGGCCCGTCGCGCCGCCGACCAGCGCCAGCGGCCGGTGACCGGCCTGCTGGAGCCGGCGCACGGTGAGCACCTGCACCAGGTGCCCCACGTGCAGGGACGGCGCGGTCGGGTCGAAGCCGCAATAGAACGTGACGGGACCGTCCGCGAGAGCCTTGCGCAAAGCGTCCTCGTCGGTGGACTGGGCGAACAGCCCGCGCCACTTCAGCTCGTCGACGATGTCCGTCACGGTTCTCGTGTCTCCTACGTGCTCATGATCTTCGGCAGTCGGGTGACAGCCGACTACGAGGTTATACGCCCTGGCTGACAGAGCTCATATTGAAATCGGGGACGCGCAGCGCCGGCATCGCGGCCCTGGTGAACCAGTCGCCCCATTCCCTGGGCAGCGTCTTCTCCGTGCGCCCGGCCTCCGAGGCCCGGCCCAGCAGATCCACCGGCGACTCGTTGAAACGGAAGTTGTTCACCTCGCCGACGACCTCGCCGTTCTCGACGAGATAGACGCCGTCCCGGGTCAGCCCGGTCAGCAGCAGCGTGGCCGGGTCGACCTCGCGGATGTACCAGAGGCAGGTCAGCAGCAGCCCGCGCTCGGTGGACGCGACCATCTCCTCCAGGGAGCGGTCGGTGCCGCCGTCCAGGATCAGGTTGCCGATCGCCGGGGCCACCGGCAGCCCGGTCAGCCCGGCGCTGTGCCGGGTGGTCGTCAACCGGTGCAGCTCGCCCGCGCGGACCCAGTCGGTGGCCGCCACCGGCAGCCCGTTGTCGAACACGGACTGGTCACCGCCCGAGGAGTGCGCGACCACGAACGGCGCGCTCTCCAGACCCGGCTCGTGCGGATCGCTGCGCAGGGTCAGCGGCAGCTCGCCGAGCCGCTCGCCGACGCGCGTGCCGCCGCCCGGCTTGGAGAACACCGTGCGTCCTTCGGCCGCGTCCCGGCCCGAGGACGACCAGAACTGGTAGATCAGCAGGTCCGCGACCGCGGTCGGCGGCAGCAGCGTCTCGTACCGGCCCGCGGGCAGCTCCACCCGCCGCTCGGCCCAGCCGAGCCGTACGGCCAGTTCGGCGTCGAGCGCGGCCGGGTCGACGTCCTTGAAGTCCCGGGTGGAGCGCCCCGCCCACGCCGACCGGGTGCGGTCCGGCGACTTGGCGTTCAGCTCCAGCGTGCCGGTGGGCTGGTCGTGCCGCAGCCGCAGCCCCGCCGACGTACCCACGTACGTCGACGTCAGCTCGTGGTTGGCGAAGCCGTACAGCTCCCGGCCGCCCGCCCGCGCGCGTGCGAAGGCCTCTCCGAGGGCCGGCGCGAAGTCGGCGAACACGGCCGACGAGGTCTCGGCGGGCGCGTCGGTGAAGTCGGGCGAGGCCGGCACGTCCGTGACCAGCGGCTGCGCGTCCTCGGCCGGTCCGGCGCCGCGCGCGGCGGCCTCCGCGGCCCGCACCAGATGCTCCAGCTCGTCCACGGTCACCGCCGAGCGCGACACGACCCCGGACGCCGTGCCCTCGCGCCCGTCCACGGTGGCGACGACGGTGAGCGTGCGCCCGCGCGTGACGCCGTTGGTGGTGAGCGCGTTGCCCGCCCAGCGCAGGTTGGCGGTGGACTCCTCGTCGGCGATGACGACACACCCGTCCGCCCGGGACAGCTCCAGCGCCCGCTCGACGATCTCGTGCGGCTTGCCCGTGCGCGCGCTCATCGACCGGCCTCCTGAGTGGTGTTGAGGATGTTGACTCCCTTGAAGAGGGCGGACGGGCAGCCGTGCGACACGGCCGCGACCTGCCCCGGCTGGGCCTTGCCGCAGTTGAAGGCGCCGCCCAGGACATACGTCTGAGGGCCGCCGACGGCCGCCATGGATCCCCAGAAGTCGGTGGTCGTCGCCTGGTAGGCCACGTCCCGCAGCTGACCGGCGAGCCGCCCGTTCTCGATCCGGAAGAACCGCTGCCCGGTGAACTGGAAGTTGTAGCGCTGCATGTCGATGGACCAGGACCGGTCACCGACGACGTAGATCCCGTGCTCCACGCCCCCGATCAGGTCCTCGGTGGACAGCCCGCCCGGATCCGGCCGCAGCGACACGTTGGCCATGCGCTGCACGGGCACATGGGCGGGGGAGTCGGCGTAGGCGCATCCGTTGGACCGCTCGAACCCGGTGAGCCTCGCGATCCGCCGGTCCAGCTGGTAGCCCACCAGCGTGCCGTCCTTCACCAGGTCCCAGGACTGTCCCTCGACGCCCTCGTCGTCGTACCCGATGGTGGCCAGGCCGTGTTCGGCGGTGCGGTCGCCGGTGACGTTCATCAGCTCCGAGCCGTAGCGCAGCCTGCCGAGCTGGTCGAAGGTGGCGAAGGAGGTGCCGGCGTAGGCGGCCTCGTAGCCGAGGGCGCGATCCAGCTCGGTGGCGTGCCCGATGGACTCGTGGATGGTCAGCCACAGGTTCGAGGGGTCGACGACCAGGTCGTACAGGCCCGCCTCGACGCTCGGCGCCCGCATCTTCTCGGCCAGCAGCTCCGGGATCTCGGCCAGCTCGGCGTCCCAGTCCCAGCCGGTGCCGGTCAGGTACTCCCAGCCGCGTCCGGCGGGCGGCGCGAGGGTGCGCATGGAGTCGAACTCGCCGCTGGAGCCGTCCACCGAAACGGCGGTGAGCACCGGGTGCAGCCGCACCCGCTGCTGCGTGGTCACGCTCCCGGCGGTGTCGGCGTAGAACTTGTTCTCGTGCACGGTGAGCAGCGAGGCGTCGACGTGGTCGACCCCGTCGGCCGCCAGCAGCCGCGCGCTCCAGTCGGCCAGCAGGGCCGACTTCTCCGGGTCCGGCACGGTGAAGGGATCGACCTCGTACGACGAGACCCACGTCCGGTCGGCGTGCACGGGCTCGTCGGCGAGCTCGACGCGCTCGTCGGACCCCGCAGCCTTGATCACCTGCGCGGACAGCTTCGCCATCGCCACCGCCTGGGACGCCACCTTGGCGGCGGCGTCCATCGTCAGGTCCACACCGGACGCGAACCCCCAGGTTCCGCCGTGCACCACGCGCACCGCGTACCCGAGGTCGGTGGTGTCGGAGGACCCGGCGGGCCTGGCGTCCCTGAGGCGCCAGGAGGCGCTGCGCACCCGCTCCAGCCGGAAGTCGGCGTGCTCGGCGCCGAGCGCACGCGCGCGGGCGAGCGCGGCGTCGGCGAGGGCGCGTAGGGGGAGTGCCGTGAAGGCTTCGTCGATGCTATGAGGCACGGGGGAGATCCCTTCGGGCGCTTGCCTGTGGTGACCATCGGTGGCAATGAACTGGCAGTGAACCACGTCTCACTCAACGGGCCCTCGGAAAAAGTGATGCCTGCGGGCGTGAGACCCGACTGAATCAGGGGTGTGCCCAAGGGGCGTCGACTGTAGGGACCTGACAGTCAGCCCCGTGAGCCACTGTGGGTGCCCGAGTCTTTGCGCAGGGGCGGGGACCGATAGGTTTCCGAGGAAGCCGCCTGTCATCGCCGCCCGTCAACCGGGTGTTCGGGCGGGTACCAGACCGCTATCGAAAGGGTGATCCGTTGAGCCGCTCGGTTCTCGTCACCGGAGGCAACCGGGGCATCGGCCTCGCCATCGCCCGCGCTTTCGCCGACGCCGGCGACAAGGTCGCGATCACGTACCGCTCGGGTGAGCCCCCTGAGGGTTTCCTCGCCGTCAAGTGCGACATCACCGACAGCGAGCAGGTGGAGCAGGCCTACAAGGAGATCGAGGAAACCCACGGTCCCGTCGAGGTCCTGGTCGCCAACGCCGGCATCACCAAGGACCAGCTCCTGATGCGCATGTCCGAGGAGGACTTCACCTCCGTCCTCGACACCAACCTCACCGGCACCTTCCGCGTCGTCAAGCGTGCCAACCGCGGCATGCTGCGCGCCAAGAAGGGCCGCGTCGTGCTCATCTCGTCGGTGGTCGGACTGCTCGGCTCCGCGGGGCAGGCGAACTACGCCGCCTCCAAGGCGGGCCTGGTCGGCTTCGCGCGTTCCCTCGCCCGTGAGCTGGGTTCGCGCAACCTCACCTTCAACGTCGTCGCGCCCGGTTTCGTCGACACCGACATGACCCGGGAGCTCACCGAGGAGCAGCAGACGAAGATCCTTGCGCAGGTGCCGCTCGGCCGGTACGCGCAGGCGGAGGAGATCGCCGCGACGGTGCGGTTCCTCGCCTCGGACGACGCCTCGTACATCACTGGAGCCGTCATCCCCGTTGACGGCGGACTGGGAATGGGTCACTGATCACCATGAGCGGAATTCTCGAGGGCAAGCGTGTCCTGATCACCGGTGTGCTGACGGAGGCCTCCATCGCCTTCCACACCGCCAAGCTGGCTCAGGAGCAGGGCGCCGAGGTCATCCTGACCGCGTTCCCGCGGCCCACGCTGACCGAGCGCATCGCCAAGAAGCTGCCCAAGCCCGCCAAGGTCATCGAGCTGGACGTCACCAACGACGAGCACCTCGGGCGCCTGGCCGACATCGTCGGCGAGGAGCTGGGCGGCCTCGACGGCGTCGTCCACTCCATCGGCTTCGCCCCGCAGGACGCGCTGGGCGGCAACTTCCTGAACACGCCGTTCGAGTCGGTCGCCACCGCCATGCACGTCTCGGCGTACTCCCTGAAGTCGCTGACCATGGCCTGCCTGCCGCTGATGCAGAACGGCGGCTCGGTCGTCGGCCTCACCTTCGACGCGCAGTTCGCCTGGCCGCAGTACGACTGGATGGGCCCGGCCAAGGCCGCGCTGGAGGCCACCAGCCGTTACATGGCCCGTGACCTGGGCAAGCAGAACATCCGCTGCAACCTGGTCTCGGCGGGCCCGCTCGGCTCCATGGCCGCCAAGTCCATCCCGGGCTTCAGTGACCTGGCCGCCGTGTGGGACAGCCGTTCCCCGCTGGAGTGGGACCTGAAGGACCCGGAGCCCGCCGGCCGCGGTGTCGTCGCACTGCTGAGCGACTGGTTCCCGAAGACCACGGGCGAGATCGTCCACGTCGACGGTGGTCTGCACGCCATCGGCGCCTGACCGGTCGTCTCTCCAGGGCCCGCGTCCACCAGGGTGCGGGCCCTTGGCGTGTCACCCGTTCGGCTCAGTCGGCCGGGCGGCGCGGCGGCCGGCGGCACACGCTGGAGTACGGGTTCACCACGCGCTTTCCCTCCCCAGTTCCCCGTACGGCCGAGGAGGTCCCCCTGTGCGTCTGCTTTCCCGCCTGGCCTCAGTGACCGCCGCCCTCGGCTGCGTGCTGTTCCTGCCGTACGAAGCGGTGTCCCACGCGCTCGTGCCCACCGGGGACTCCGGGGACTCCGCGCCGGTGGAGCCGTTCGGCGCCGAGTGCATGGTCCGCGTCGACGACTCCCACGTGACCGCTCACTGCCACAACCCGTACCCGGAGACCGACCACGTGCGCCTGCACGTCGAGTGCGCCCGCTGGTGGGACCTCGACAGCGACGGCTCGGCGGTTCTGGCGGCGCCCGCGCTGACCGTACGTCTGGAGGGGCGGTGCTGGAAGGAGGTCCAGGCGGCGTGGGTCAGCCACCAGCGGGCGCGCTGATCCGGCCGGGACGGCACAGGAACGGATAGCCGGCCGCCTCCTGGGCGGCCGTCACCGTGTCCCCCGCGCGGATCGCGTCGACCAGCCGCGTGTGGTCCATGTGTGTCTCCGGCGTCAGCTCGCCGCCGACGTCCACGCGCAGCCAGTCCCGCATGACCTCGCCCAGATCCGCGTACATCGCGGTCATCACGTCGTTGTGCGAGGCGGCCACGACGGCCAGGTGGAAAGTCGCGTCCGCCGTCACGAACGCCTCCGTGTCGCCCGACTCCCAGGCCTCCTCGCGACGCACCAGCAGCGTGTCGAGCTGCTTGAGGTCCTTCTCCGTGCGCCGCTCGGCGGCGAGCCGGGCGGCGGCGGACTCCAGCGTGGAACGCAGCTCGGCGATGTGCCGGGGGTCGGCCTCGGCGAAACGGCGCTGCATCACGCCCGCCAGCTCGCTGGTCGCCACGACGTACGTGCCGGAGCCCTGGCGGATGTCCAGCAGACCGTTGTGGGCGAGCGCGCGGACCGCCTCACGGACCGTGTTCCGGGCGACACCGAGCTGTTCGACCAGTTCGGGCTCCGTCGGGATGCGAGACCCGACCGGCCACTCGCCCGAGGCGATCTGCTGACGCAGTGCCGCGATGACCTGCTCGGACAGTGCCGAACGGCGGGGATGGCTCAGGGGCATGGCTCACCTTCGCACGCGAGTCCCGGGGACGGACAGCCACCGGATGAACGCCGGGATGGACAACCAATCATCCCATGATTCTATGATGGGTCTCATGGCTAGTGACGAAACCCGGACGGGGACTCGGACGGAAACCGTGAAGTCCACGACCCCCGGCGAGGCGGCCGCACGCGACGACGCCCGGGTACCCCACGAGGCGTCCGGGGCGCCCGGCACGCGCGCGTGGACGACGTGGACGACCCGCCTGCTGCTCCTCGGCATCGTCCTGGCCGCGCTCAACCTGCGCCCCGCCATCACGAGTCTGGGCGCGCTCCTGGAGGAGGTCCGCGACGGGCTCGGCATGAGCGGCAGCGTGGCCGGGCTCCTGACCTCCGTGCCCCCGCTCTGCTTCGCCGTCTTCGGGGTCACCGCCCCCCGGCTGGCCCGCCGCTTCGGGCCGGGCGCGGTGGTCTGCGCGGGCATGGTGGCCATCGCCGCGGGCCTGCTCATACGCCCGTACGCCGGCGGCACGGCCGGCTTTCTCGCCGCCACCGCCCTCGCGCTGATGGGCATCGCGGTCAGCAACGTCCTGATGCCGGTCATCGTCAAGCGCTTCTTCCCCGACCGGGTCGGCTCCATGACCGGCCTGTACTCGATGGCGCTCGCCTTCGGCACCTCGATCGCCGCCGCGGCGACCGTGCCCGTGACGAACGCGCTGGGCGGCAACTGGCAGCCCGGCCTCGCGGTGTGGGCCGTGCTGGCGGCGGCGGCCGTCCTGCCGTGGATCCCGTTCGTACGCGAACGCAGGACACCGTCCACGCTCGCGCCCGCCCCGGACGGGGCCGACGAGGCCGGCAAGGCCGACGAGGGCGCTGGGGAGCATGCCGCCGCGCGTCGTGCGGACCGGCCGGCGGAGCGGCCCGCCGAGCAGCCCCCGCTGCGGATCACCCGCAGCCGCACGGCCTGGGCCCTCGCCGTCTTCTTCGGTCTCCAGGCCACCGCCGCCTACATCACGATGGGCTGGATGGCACAGATCTTCCGGGACGCGGGTGTGTCCGCCGGCACCGCCGGGCTGCTGCTCGCCGTCATCATGATGATGGGCGTGCCGCTCGCCTTCGTCATCCCGCGCGTGGCCACCCGCCTGCCCCACCAGGGCCCGATCGTGCTGGTACTGGGCGTGTGCGGGCTCGCCGGATACGCCGGCCTGTACTTCGCGCCGGCCGGCGGCGCCTGGGCCTGGGCCCTGCTGCTCGGCGTCTCCAACTGCGCCTTCCCGCTCGCGCTGACCATGGTCGGGATGCGGGCCAGGACGGGAGCGGGCGTCGCCCAGCTGTCCGCCTTCGCGCAGAGCACCGGCTACCTGATCTCCATCCCGGGGCCGCTGCTGGTGGGCGTGCTCTACCAGCACAGCGGCGGCTGGGGCCTGCCGATCGCGCTGATGAGCGCCCTGATGGTGCCGCAGATGCTGGTGGGCTTCCTGGCGGGACGCGACCGCACGGTGGAGGAGGAGGCGGCCCGCTGACCCCGGCAGAGGCGTGCTGAGGCCTGCGCAGGCCCGCTGACTCCGGCAGGGGCGTGCTGAGGCCTGCGGAGGCCCGCTGACTCCGGCAGGGGCTTGCTGACTCCGGAAAGCGGCCCGCTGACCCGGGCAGAGCCCCGCTGACTCCTGAAGCGGCCCGCCCGCCCCGGTGCGGGTGACGGATGCGAGACTTGCGGCATGCCAGTCCTCGACCCGAACCCCCAGCACGGCCAGAAGAAGATGCTGTACGTCTTCGGTGGCTTCCTCGCGATCTTCGTGATCATCGGCATCATCGCGACGATCGCCTCACCGTGATCCCCCCTCGTCCGCCCGATGGTGGGGTTAACCCCCCCATCCCCTAGGGGGTGAGGGTCAGGGTCAAGTGGGTGGACCTCCGGATGGGTTGGAGCCCGCGGATTCCGTAGTTTCGAGATGTGCCCGTCACAGGCGGGCCGCGGAGCACGGACCAGGGACGTTCGAAGACCAGCGGAGGCACTCATGTCGGCCCCTACCCACATCCGGCCTCCCCAGACGACCCGGGGCGGCGTCGAGATCCGGCTTCCCTGGTGGGCCCTCGCCCTTCCCGTGCTCGCCTTCGTGGCGCTGCTCCTGCTGATACTCAATCCCGTGGAGGCCCACGCCACCGCCGGCGAACCCGAGATCGCCCACCTCCTGGAGCGGGTGCGGCAGCTGATCGCGCGCTGAGGCCGGACCGGAGCCCCGGATCCGCTTCAGGCGGTGAATCCGCATGTCAACTCCCTGCGCCCTGTGGCCTGTTTCATGCGAAGCTGGATGCCATGAGCGTCGCAGACCCCCGCAGGATTGTCCTTTTCCGGCATGCGAAAGCCGACTGGCCACAGGTGACCGACCACGAGCGGCCGCTCGCCGATCGGGGCCGCAAGGACGCCGCAGAGGCCGGGCGCAGGCTCGCGGACACCGGAGTCCCCTTCGACCAGGCCCTGTGCTCCACCTCGGTCCGGACCCGCGAGACCTGGAAGCTCGCCGTCGCGGAGTTCCCTCAGCGGCCGAAAACCGTCTACGAGGAGCGGATCTACGAGGCCTCGCCCGGCGAGCTGATCGCCCTGCTCAACGAGACCCCCGACGACCTGCGGAACGTGCTGGTGATCGGCCACAACCCGGGCATGGAAGCACTCGCCGAGATCCTGTCCGGCTCGGCCGAGGACGACGTCCGGGAGCGGATGGGCCACCGGGGCTTCCCGACCGCGGCCTTCGCCGTCCTGACCTTCACCGGTTCCTGGAAGGACGTGGAGCCGGGCGCTGCCTCCCTGGTCGACTACTGGGCGCCGACCGACTGATCCGGCTCCGCGCGACAGGGCCCGGCACCCGGACGGTCCGGGCCCTCGCCGTACGAGGCGCCGGGCCGGGGCGGGTCAGATCCGCGCCGGGCCGGGGCGGGTCAGATCCGGTCGAGGGGCAGGCCCACGGCCTCGCCGAGACCCTCGTCCAGCGTGTCCGCCGCCTCGACCTCCTCGCGGGTGATGCCGAGCAGATACAGCACCGTGTCCAGGAAGGGCACGTTCACCGCGGTGTGCGCTGCCTCGCGCACCACCGGCTTGGCGTTGAAGGCGACCCCGAGCCCGGCCGCGTTCAGCATGTCCAGGTCGTTGGCGCCGTCCCCGATCGCCACGGTCTGCGACAGCGGTACGCCCGCCTCGGCCGCGAAGCGGCGCAGCAGCCGGGCCTTGCCCGCCCGGTCCACGATCTCCCCGGTGACCCGGCCGGTCAGCCTGCCGTCGACGATCTCCAGCGTGTTGGCCTGGGCGAAGTCCAGCCCCAGCCGCTCCTTCAGATCATCGGTGACCTGGGTGAAGCCGCCGGAGACGACCCCCACCTGGTAGCCGAGCCGTTTCAGCGTACGGATCAGGGTGCGGGCACCCGGCGTCAGCCGTACCTCGCCGCGTACCTTCTCCACCACGGAGGCGTCCAGCCCCGCCAGCAGTGCCACGCGCGCGTGCAGCGACTGCTCGAAGTCCAGCTCCCCGCGCATCGCGGCCGCCGTCACCTCGGCGACCTCGTCCTCGCAGCCGGCGTGCGCGGCGAACAGCTCGATGACCTCGTCCTGGATCAGCGTGGAGTCCACGTCCATCACGACCAGGCGCTGCGCCCGCCGGTGCAGCCCCGCCGAGACGACCGCGACGTCCACACCGAGCGCCGCGGCCTCGGTGGCCAGCGCGGTGCGAAGCGGCTCGGTCTCCACGCCGGACACCGCGAACTCGACGGCGGTCACCGGGTACTTGGCCAGCCGGAAGATGCGGTCGATGTTGCTGCCGGACTCGGTGATCCGGGCCGCTATGGCGGCCGTCGCCTCCGCGGTGAGCGGGTGGCCGAGCACCGTGACCAGGGAGCGGCCGAGACCGCGCGGCCGGTTGTCGCCGATGCCGGAGATGATCTCCGCCTGCAGCTTCAGTGACTCCGCCCAGCTGTGGACGGTCGCCCGCAGACCGCCCTCCAGGCTCCGGGGCGGCTCGGTCACGAGCGCGCACAGCACGATCCGGCCACGGGTGACGACCTGCTCGATGTCGACCACGTCGACGGAGTAGGCGGCGAGGGTGTCGAACAGGCCGGCCGTGATGCCCGGTCGGTCCTTGCCGAAGATCTTGACGAGAAGCGTGGGAACGTCAGAGGTCTGCGAAGCGCTCATGGTCCTACAACCGTATCCGGCACTCGGTGCCTCCCGCCCCCGAGGTCCGCCTGACGGACACGACACCCGAGGTGGCACTGGAAGCGAGGGCGGTGAAATCGGTGGTCCCTCACCTCCGGCGAGCACGTCGGGCTCCACGGTACCCACGTAGACGGAACCAGCGGGCGCTTTGTGGGGTCGCGGTCGGTGGCCTGCTTCGTGTCCGACCGCTTCACCGTCGGCTCCGGCGCCGCGGGCGGCGGGGGAGGGGACGGCCGTCCGCGGAGGGAGGCCGTTCGGCGGCCAGGGCCGTGCCGGGCGCGGAGGTCGCCGGGGAGCTCAAGAACGGCGGCTCCGGCCCCCCGAGGTCCGGTGGCATCCGGGGCTGGGGCGGCCACGCGGCCGGCCCCGTCCGCGTACGGCCTTCCTACTGCCCGTCCCTGGGCCGCCGCGGTGGCGCCGGAGGCGGGGGAGGCGGAGGCGGAGGCCCTTCGCCCCACCGGGACGGCGGCCGGCCCCCTGGCCGTTCCCCGGGCCGCGGAGGCCGCCGCGGCGGTCCCGGCCGCGGCCCCAGCGGCCCGGCCACCGTAGGGGCGCCGTACACGTCGTCGCCGGATTGCCGCTCGTGGCTGTCGGGCTGCTGCCCCGCGCTCTCGGGCCACCGGCCCACGCGCCCGTCCCCCTGCCCCGTGCCGCCGGGCGGCCGGGCGCCGGAATCGGGCCGCCCGGCGCCCGGCTCCCGCCCCGCACCGGACGGTGGCGGAGGGCACGACCCCGCCGGCCGCGCATCCTCCGGTTCCCCCGCTCCTGTCCCCGCCGCCGGTCCCGCTCCTGCCTCCGCCGCCCCTTCCCGCGGTCGCAGGTACGGATTGGTGCCGGGGCCGGGCGGCCGGTGCGGCGCGCCCGGCCGGTACGGCCCCGAGGGCGGCGGCCCCGCGTACGCCGTACCGCCGGCGCTCTCGTCGACCCCGCCCGCGACACCCACCCCCGCCGCCTCGGCACCCCGTGCCAACGCCGTCGCCCCCGACCCGGCCGCCCCGCTCGCCCGCGCCAGCAACGCCCCGGCGGCCCCCGCCCCCGCGCCCCACACGGCACCCAGCAGCAGCGCCGTACCGAGGTGTCCGCGCAGGTCGATGCCCGCACCGAAGGCGTCGACGCCGAGCACCGACAGCGAGGCGTCCACGGACACCTCCGTCAACCGGACCAGCAGGGACAGCGACAGCGCGGTCACGACGCCCAGCCGTACGGCGCACCGCCCGGCGAAGGCCGCAGAGCGTGCCTCGTCCCGCGCCACGGGTGTCCGTACCGCCGTCAGCACCCCGGCCAGCAGCATCATCAGCGCCGCCGCCACCCCGAGCAGCCACACCCTTTCGTCCAGCTCCGCCAGCCGCCCGAGCGTGACCGGATCCTCGGCGCCGGCGCTCAGCAGTTCGTCCAGCGGAGCCGGGAGAACCCCGACCAGCTCACCGGTGGCCCGCCCGTCCCACGGCACGAACAGTCCGATCGGAACACCGAGCCACACCCCGTTCGGCGCGCCCAGCAGCGCGGCCCCCGCGATCCGCCGCGGATGGTCGTCGCCGATCGCCGCGTAGGCCGCCGCCGCGAAGCCGGCCGCCACCGCCGTCAGCGCCACCGTGACCAGGGCGGACACGGCCGGCCGGACCACCCGGTGCACGGCCTCGAACCCGCGCGGCAGGGGAGTGCGGCGCGATGCCAGCAGCGCGATCAGCAGGACCCCGGCCGACCAGACCAGGCCGCCCAGCAGCGTCGGCGCGGTGTCGACCGTGAAGCCGACGGCGGCCTCGGCCTCGACGAGGTCACCGATCCGGCCGGGCAGCAGCCCGCCGATGTCGCCCACGTCGCCGAGCCCCGGAATCTCAAGACCACCGCCCCCGCCGCCAGGCAGGTCGTCGAGCCCGAGCGAGCCGCCGTCGATCGTGATGACGTCGTGACCCGCCCAGGCCAGTCCGCCCATCATCCCCACGAACAGGGCGATCACCGCGCCCGCGCGCGCGAGGAGTTCGGCGGGTGAGACCACGACTCCGGCCGCCCGCAGGGACCGCAGGAAGAAGAACGACAGCAGCAGCGCCCCGACCAGCCCCACGCCCAGTGGCGTGATCTCAATGGCCGTGTGCGCCTGCGCACCCTTCAGCCCGAACGCGGACACGTCACCGGCCGGTGTGACCGAACCGCCCGCGCCGAGCGCCACGACCGCCGCGGTCATCGGGCCCAGTGAGCCCGCCGCGTCCGCGTCGAGCAGACGCAGACCGAGCGCCGCCGTTCCCGCCATGCCGATCAACGCCCAGCTCACGGAGGCGATCGCGGACAACAGGACGTCCCCCCACGGCACCTTGGGGCCGTGCTCCTCGGATCCGACGCTCGTGGACGCGCTCATGGCAGACCCCCCGATCCGCTGCGCGGCCCAGTTGCCGCGCATGTCCCCCTCGCGTGGAATACCACTCTCCGGGCAGGTTTCAACCTCGTCAACGGGAACGGCCGATGGGTGCCTACGCGGTTTTCACAAGGCCCGACTTTCGGTCAGGGGGCCGAGCCTGAAATAGTTCCCCCCGATGTTCGACATCCCTAGACTCCCCGCGACGGGGGTACATCGGGGGACAACTCAGTGGGGCATGGAGTGCCGGAACTCGTACTGGAATCCAATGGACGGACCTGGACGCTCGATCCGTCCCGGTCATACGCGCTCGGACGCGATCCGCAGGGGGAGCTTGTCTTCGACGACGCCAGGGTCTCCTGGCGGCATGCCACGATCAGTTTCAACGGCCGCAGTTGGGTCGTGGAGGATCACGGCAGTACCAACGGCACGTTCGTGCACGGGCAGCGCATCCAGCAGATGGAGCTCGGCGCAGGCACGGTGGTGAACCTGGGCAACGCGACCGACGGACCGCGTCTGAACCTGACCGGCGCTCAGGCCGCCGCCGGCACGCCGCAGGCCGCCCAGCAGCAGCCGTACGCCGCTCAGGGCGCGAACCCGGGCTGGGCGCAACAGGCACCGGCCCAGGAGCCGCCGCGGCAACAGGCACCGGCACAGGGGCCGCCGCCGCAGCAGGCACCGCAGCACGGGCAGCAGCAGGCCGGCTGGCAGCAACAGCCGCAGCAGGGTGCACCGCACTTCCCCCAGCAGCAGGGGTCCGGTGGCGCGGCGGGGGCGCCGCCGGTCTACGGCGATCGCAGCCCGACCACGTTCCACCAGTTCTCGCTCGGCCGCGTGATGCGCATCGGCCGTGCCCTGGAGAACGACCTGGTCGTCTCCGACCTCCAGGTCTCCCGCCATCACGCGGAGTTCCACTCGACGCCCGACGGGCGCATGGAGATCCGCGACCTCGGCTCGCACAACGGCACGTACGTCAACGGCCAGCCGATCACCAAGGGCGGCTCCCAGCTGCTCGGCCCGACCGACATCGTGGGCGTCGGCCACTCGACGTTCCAGATCGTCGGGGACCGGCTCGAGGAGTTCGTCGACACCGGTGAGGTGTCCTTCTCCGCCCGCCACCTGACCGTCACGGTCGACGGCGGCAAGCAGATCCTCAAGGACGTCTCCTTCGGCGTGCCCGAGAAGTCGCTGATCGCGGTCATCGGCCCGTCCGGCTCCGGCAAGTCGACCCTGCTCAAGGCGCTCACCGGGTACCGGCCCGCCGACCAGGGCGAGGTCCTCTACGACAACCGGAACCTGTACAAGCAGTTCGCCGAGCTGCGCCAGCGCATCGGTCTGGTCCCGCAGGACGACATCCTGCACAAGGAGCTGACCGTCAAGAAGGCCCTCAAGTACGCGGCCAAGCTCCGCTTCCCGGCCGACACCACGGGCGCCGAGCGCGAGGCCCGCATAGACGAGGTGCTGCGCGAGCTCAAGCTGGACATCCACAAGGACAAGAAGGTCACCTCCCTGTCCGGCGGTCAGCGCAAGCGCGTGTCCGTCGCCCTGGAGCTGCTCACCAAGCCGTCGCTGATCTTCCTGGACGAGCCGACTTCCGGCCTCGACCCGGGCATGGACCGCGACGTCATGCAGCTGCTGCGCGGCCTCGCCGACGACGGCCGCACCGTCCTGGTCGTCACCCACTCGGTGGCCGAGCTGGCGATCTGCGACAAGCTGCTGGTGATGGCGCCGGGCGGCTCGGTCGCCTACTTCGGCCCGCCGGAGGAGGCGCTGAACTTCTTCGGCTACGACACCTGGGCCGACGTCTTCTCCGCCTTCGAGAACTACCGCGACTACGACTGGGCGGGCCGCTGGAAGGGCTCGCAGCACTACCAGATGTACGCCGCGGACATCGACGCCGTCGCGCCGCAGTCCGTACAGGTGCCGGCGATGCAGGCGATGAAGCCGCCGAAGCCGCAGGGCTGGATGTCCCAGTTCGTCACGCTGGTACGGCGCTACACCTCGGTGATCGTCTCCGACAAGGGCTTCCTCGCCCTGATGGTGATCCTGCCGGCCGTGCTCGGCGCGGTGAGCCTGCTCATCGACGCCGACAAGGGCCTGCTGCCCAATCCCGCCAACCCGCAGACCGGCCGGATCATTCCCAACGGCACCGCCACCACGGTCCTGCTGATACTCGCGGTCGGCGCCTGCTTCGCCGGCGCGGCCAACTCCGTCCGTGAGCTGATCAAGGAACGGGTCATCTACGAGCGGGAGCGCGCGACCGGCCTGTCCCGGTCCGCGTACCTGATGTCCAAGGTCTTCGTGCTCGGCGTGATCACCGTGCTGCAGGGGCTGCTGGTCGGCGTCATCGGCTTCGTCAACCGGGAGATCCCGGAGGAGGGGCTGATCCTCGGAGGGCTGACACTCCTCGAGCTGTCCCTGCCGATCATGGCGCTGGGCTTCACCTCGATGATGTTCGGCCTGATCATCTCCTCGCTGGTGAAGACCGCCGAGAAGACCATGCCGCTGCTGGTCATGTTCGCGATCATCCAGGTCGTCTTCACCGGCTGCCTCTTCGCCCTGCACGGAGCGGTCGGCGTCAACCAGTTCTCGTACCTGATGCCGTCGCGCTGGGCGGTCGCCGCGGCCGGCGCCACGCTGGACTTCAACAGGATCAGTCCGCCGGAGAAGGGCGCCGAGGCGGATCCGCTGTGGGAGCACACCGTCGGCGCCTGGGGCCTGAACATGGCCGCGCTGATCGTCCTCGGCGTGATCTGCGGCTTCTTCGTGGCCCGCTTCCTGCGCCGCCACGAGCCCGAGGTCATGCGCAAGTAGCCCGCGCGTGCGCGAGTGACCCGCGGCCGAGACGCCCCGAAGGGCGGCACCCCCTCAGGAGGGTGCCGCCCTTCGGCGTTCGGCTTCGAGCCGGCGTGAAGAGGTCCGCGCTGACCTCAGTACGCGCTGTCGACGTTGTCCATGGTGCCGTACTTGTCCGCGGCGTAGTTGCAGGCGGCGACGATGTTGGCGACCGGGTCGTAGATGTTCTTGGAGGTGCCGGGCACGTGGTAGGCCTCGAACGTCGGCGGGATGACCTGGAGCAGGCCCTTGGACGGGATGCCGTTGATGGCGTTGATGTCCCAGTCGTTGATGGCCTTCGGGTTGCCGGAGGACTCCCGCATGATGTTGCGGTGGATGCCCTCGTAGGTACCCGGGATGCCGTGCTTCTTCATGATGTCCCGGGCCTCGCGGATCCAGCCGTCGAGGTTGTCGGAGTAGCTCTTCGTCGAGACCTGCTTGGCCTCGACGCGCTTGGCGGACCGGCTCGCGGTCTCCTTGGCCGCACGCTTCTCCACGGCCTTCTCGGCGGTGGCCTTCTTGGCGGTGGCCTTGGTGGCCGCCTCCTGCTTCGCCTCGATGGAGGCGACCTTCTGGCCGGCACCGGCGAGCTGGCCGGTGACACCGGCGTGCACGTCCTGGATCTGCTCGGTGCTGTACGCCACCTTGGCCGTCGGAGCGGCCTCGCTCGTGGTCGTCTGGCCGCTGGCGGGGACCGCGGTGAGCGCGACGGCGGCGGCGCCGAGCGTGCCGACACCGGCGATCGCGAGCTTGTGGGTGCGGTTCAGGGGACGACTGTGACCACGGGTGAAGATGTTCTTGGGCATGGCGGGATAGACCTCTTCGATAGCGCGGAGGTCGCTCTCGTCCGGTGGGGACAGTTGGTGCTTCCGGCACAAACGCCGCGGGACGACACCCGCCGCGTTGAGCGACGAGAGCAATTCTTAGCGGCCGCAAAATCCGGAGGCAAAGGTGTGACGTACGATCCGAGGTAGTGGATCAGGGAGGGGTGAAACGGGGCAGATAGGACTGTCTGCCCCGGTCAAAACGGACGAGTCGTTCTCCTACTCTTCTTCGTACGTGACGTGCGCCCTATGCGGGGGCTCACATCGACCCCCCGCTGTTCTCACCGTTGGTTGCTGGAGCAATGCAATCCGTGAGGGCCTGCGTGCCGCACTGCGGCAGGAGGAGATGGACGTCCCCGAACTCGTGCCACAGGTAGCGACCGAGCACCGCCGCCTCGTACCCACGGTCGATCGCCGCCCGCCCCGCCACCGCCTCCAGCATCAGCAGATGCGAGGCCTCGGGCTCGTGCAGCCCCGTCAGCAGCCCGTCCACCACCCGCACCCCGCGCTCCGGAGTCACGACCAGATCGGTCCACCCCGCCCGGGCCCGTACGACCCCGTCGGCACCGGCCGCCGACTCCACCGCCCGCACGGCCGTCGTCCCCACCGCCACCACCCGCCCGTCACCGGCCCCGGCGGCGTTGATCAGGCGCGCCGACGCCTCCGGCACGGAGAACCGCTCCGGATACGGCGGCTCGTGCGCCTGAGCCGAAGCCACCCCCGTGTGCAGCGTCACCGGCGCGAACTGCACCCCCCGGCTCACCAGCTCCGCCACCAGCCGCGCGGTGAAGGGCCGCGCCGCGCTCGGCATCTCCGCGCTGCCCGACCCGTCCGCGGACGGCAGCGCGAACACCGTCTGGTACGCGGACAACGGCTGGTCCCGCTCCGTATAGGAGTAGCGA
Organism: Streptomyces sp. NPDC017890; assembly: GCF_044328675.1. NCBI lineage: Bacteria > Bacillati > Actinomycetota > Actinomycetes > Kitasatosporales > Streptomycetaceae > Streptomyces > Streptomyces sp. NPDC017890. The sequence goes on along the minus strand of NZ_JBIRHU010000023.1, from coordinate 10,660 downwards.
ATCGGCCGCCCGTGCTCCCGCAGCAGCACGGGCACCTCCGCTCCCGACACCCGTGCCCACCACAACCGGTCCCCGCGCGTACTCAGCGGCTCCTCCAGCACCAGCCGCGCACCGCCGGGCAGCCGCACCCCGGTCCCCTGCTGCCCTCCCCTCCGTCTCCCGCCCCCCTTCGCAGGAAGCACGTCCCGCCCTACCGCTTCCCCTGTCTCCGCACGCGCGCGCGTGGTGCCCCGCCCGTCGGGATCCCGCAGCTCCACCGCCCACCGGCCGTCGTCCCCGCGCGTGGAGAAGTGCACCACCACGCGCGCGTGCCCGACGCGCCCGTCGACGGCGGCCGCCAGCGTGGCCGACGTGTTGACGACCAGCAGATCGCCGGCCCGCAGCAGACCCGGCAGCTCGCCGAACACGTGATGCGACACCTCGGTGCCACGCGACACGAGCAGCCGTACGCCGTCCCGGTCCAGTCCGGGCCCGCGCTGCTCGGCGGGCACCCGCGCCGACAGCTCCTTCGGAACGTGCAGCGTCGGCGTCATCGCACTCCCTCCAGCAGCGCCGGAGCCCCGTAGCGGCCGCCGGCCGGCCGCTCGTCCAGGAGCCTGAGCAGCGCCGGGACGACGCTCACCGGATCGGGCCGCGGACCGTCGTCGTCCGGTACGGCCGCCGCGTACAGGTCCGTGGCCATGTCCCCGGGATCGACCGCCCAGACCCGCAGCCCCGGCTCCTCCGCGCCCAGCACCGCCGCCAGCTGGTCCAGAGCCGCCTTGGACGCCCCGTAGCCGCCCCACGTCTCGTACGCCTCCGCCGCGGCGTCCGAGCTGACCGTCAGCACCGCGCCCGCCGGAGCCGCCCGCAGCGACGGCAGCGCCTCCTGGACCAGGCCCAGCGCGGCCACGACGTTCACCTCCAGTGCCCGCCGCAGGCCGTCGAGCGGCAGCTCCTCCAGCCGCACCAGCGGCTCCGCACCCAGCGCGCTCGCGTTACTGACCAGCAGGTCCACCCCACCCAGCCGCCGGGCCGCCGCCACCAGCCCGGCCCGGTGCCCGGCGTCGGTGACGTCCCCGGCCAGCGCCGTCACGCGCGTGCCGTACGCCCCCACAGCCGCCGCGGTCCCCTTGAGCACCTCCGGTGTCCTGGCGTCGAGCACCAGGTCCCAGCCCCGTGCCGCCAGGGCCTCGGCCAGCGCCCGGCCCAGTCCCTTCGAAGCCCCCGTGATGATCGCAACCGGCATGACACACGTCCCCTCGTCGTCCAACGCCACCTGATCGGCCCGGCGTGGTCCTCAACGTAGGAATCGGGGCCGCACCGGCACCTCGGGCACGGGCCGCAACCGGGCAGGGCCCTTCGCCCTAGGACCGACGGGCGGGACCTCGGTCCTAGGCCCGCCGCCCTAGGCAACGGCGGTCACAGGTCCGATCCCGGTGTCACACCCCGCCGGTACCGTGAGGGCATGAGTCACGGCCCCCGGTCCGGCCTCGCCGCGGTGAGCTCCGCGCTGCTGGCCATGAGCAGGCACCTCGAGGTGCGCGACGTCCTCAAGACGATCGTCGCCTCGGCCCGCGAGCTGCTCGACGCGCAGTACGCGGCGCTCGGCGTCCCCGACGACCACGGTGGCTTCGCCCAGTTCGTGGTCGACGGTGTCAGCGAGGAGCAGTGGAAGGCCATCGGCCCCCTGCCGCGCCAGCACGGCATCCTCGCCGCGATGCTGCACGAGGCCACGCCCGAGCGCCTCGCCGACGTCCGCGAGGACCCCCGCTTCGGCGGCTGGCCGTCCGCCCACCCCGACCTGGTCGACTTCCTGGGCCTTCCCATCCGCGACGGCGACGAGGTCCTCGGGGCCCTGTTCCTCGCCAACAAGCTGCGCCCTGTGGGGGGACGCCCCCCACACCCCCCGTGTCCGAAACCGCAGGGCACCTGCGGTTTCACCCCGGACGACGAGGAACTGCTGGGCATCCTCGCCCAGCACGCCGCGATCGCCCTCACCAACGCCCGCCTGTACGAACGCAGCCGCGAACTGACCATCGCCGAGGAGCGCTCCCGCCTCGCCCACGAACTGCACGACGCGGTCAGCCAGAAGCTGTTCTCGCTGCGCCTGACCGCCCAGGCCGCCACCGCTCTGGTCGACCGCGACCCCGCGCGCGCCAAGGGCGAGCTGCAACAGGTCGCCGCGCTCGCCGCGGAAGCCGCCGAGGAGCTGCGCGCCGCCGTCGTCGAGCTGCGCCCCGCCGCCCTGGACGAGGACGGACTCGTCGCCACCCTGCGCACCCAGATCCAGGTACTCGACCGCGCCCACACCGCGCGCGTGACCTTCGCCGGCCACGGGGTCAAGGCCCTGCCCGCCGCGCAGGAGGAGGCGATGCTGCGCGTCGCCCAGGAGGCGCTGCACAACGCTCTTCGTCACGCCGCGGCGGAACACGTCGACGTGACCCTGCACCGGCGCGGTACCGGAGCCGTGCTGCGCGTCACCGATGACGGCGGCGGCTTCGATCCGCACGCGGTGCGCCGCGCGGGACGCCACCTGGGCCTCGTCTCCATGCGGGACCGGGCAGCGGGCGCGGGCGGCAGGCTGAGCGTGCAATCGGCGCCCGGCAAGGGCACCACGATCGAGATGGAGGTACCCGGTGGCTGACGCAATCAAGGTGCTGATCGTCGACGACCACCAGGTGGTCCGCCGGGGCCTGCGCACCTTCTTGGAGGTGCAGGACGACATCGAGGTGGTGGGCGAGGCGGCGGACGGCGCCGAGGGGGTCGACCGCGCCGAGGAGCTGAAACCCGACGTGATCCTCATGGACGTCAAGATGCCGGGCATGGACGGCGTCGAGGCGCTGCGCAGACTCCGCGAGCTGGACAACCGCGCGCGGGTGCTGGTCGTCACCAGCTTCACCGAGCAGCGCACGGTGGTCCCGGCCCTGCGGGCGGGTGCGGCCGGGTACGTCTACAAGGACGTCGATCCCGACGCGCTGGCGGGCGCCATCCGCTCCGTCCACGCGGGCCACATCCTGCTCCAGCCCGAGGTCGCGGGCGCCCTGCTCTCCCAGGACGAGGGCAATTCCGGCCAGGGGAGAGCCGGAGCCCTCACGGAGCGGGAGCGTGAGGTACTGGCCCTGATAGCGGACGGCCGCTCCAACCGGGAGATCGCCCGCGCGCTCGTGCTCTCCGAGAAGACCGTCAAGACCCACGTCTCGAACATCCTGATGAAACTCGACCTCGCGGACCGTACCCAGGCCGCGCTGTGGGCGGTGCGCCACGGTGTGACCGGCTGATCCGTGACGGGCCGCCCCGTACGCGGCGGCGACCCGGAGGGTTCCCCTCCGGTCAGAGATTCATACCGTCGTGGGAATGTCCCCCATATGGCGCATCCTTCGAAGGGTCCGGCCGTTCTCCAGTGCGTGCTGCGGCGACTGCCGCGGCAATCGCAAGGAGGGCTTGTAAGTGAAGAACCTGAAGAAGGCAGCGGCCGTGACGATGGTGGCCGGCGGACTGATCGTCGCCGGCGCGGGCATGGCCTCCGCCACCGACGGCGCCGTCGCCCACGGCGAGGCCATCGGCTCCCCGGGCGTCGCCTCCGGCAACGTCGTCCAGGTGCCGGTCCACATCCCGGTGAACGCCGTCGGCAACAGCGTCAACGTCGTCGGCCTTCTGAACCCGGCCTTCGGCAACCTCGGCGTCAACCACTGACCCAGGCCGGCCACCAAGCCAACCACGGCCTCCCGGGCCTTCCCCCGGGAGGCCGGTCGCGTTCCCAGCCCCCCAGCTACGGCCAACCGCCCCCGGCTGGGTGCAGCCGCCCGCCGCCCCCCAGCTGCGGGCAGTCGTGCCGCTGGGGCGGCACGGGTGGGCGCAGCGGCACCCCGTCAGCGCCGGGCCGCGCGCCCCACCCCCGGCCCACGCAAACGCCGGCCACCCCTACGAGCCACGACACCGCACCCCGAGCGACATCGCCCCGCACAACCAAGCGACGCCCCCGTACAACCAAGGGACGTCACCGCACCCCCCGCTCCCGCTCCTCCACGACGGAGTTGTACGCCGCGACCTGCGCCCGCCGAGCCGTCCGCTCCACCGGCCGCAACGCCTCCCCCCGCGCCGCCATCTCGGACGCGCTCACCGCACCCCCGTGCCCGTTCTCGTACGCCAGTGACACCAACGCCCCCACCCGCTGCGCCAACTCCAGCACCCGCACCGCCCGCGGCGGATACCCCGGCGCCAGAACCTCGCGCCCCCGCCCGCCCGCCGCCCGGCCACCGCCCCTCATCGAGGCGCTGCGCGCCGCCCCGTCGACTCGCGCCCGGTAGGCCGCGATCGCCGCCTCCGCCACCGGCCCCGACCCGGCGACATCCAGCCGTGTCAGCACCTCCGTCGCGTCCCGCAACGCCTCTGCCAGCTCCCGCTCCGCCTCCCCGAGCGAGGGCACGTCGGCCGGCGGCGCCTCCCGCACCGGCAGGCAGTGCCAGACGACCTCGACGTGGACATCACCCTCGGGCCCGGCCTCGTACACCTCCGGCACCAGCCCGAGCGCCGCACCGTGACAGATCACCGCCTCCTCGGCCTCCAACGCCCGCGCGTTGAAGTCCGGCGGCCCGCTCAGCCCCAGCGGATGCCCGGGCGCGGGCAGCGCGACCCGCAGCCCGGTCGCCCCGAGCGCCCGCAGCCGCCCCAGCGCCAGTGTGAGACCGACCGGCGCCGATTCGCCGGGCAGCCCCTCCACCCGGTGCACAGCGTCCTCGCCGACCACGGCGAGCGCGGCGTCGTCCGGCGAGACCATTCCGGCAATAAGGGCATTTCCCCAGGCGGCAAGGCGCCCTGCGCGTGGTTCCGAGAGCATGCCCCCACCCTAAGGACCGGACCGATGGAACGGTGAAGCCGACCGGTGGCGTAGATTTCCTGGAGGGCCTGCGCCCACCGGCGCGGCGGCCCGAGCCACAGGCGTACGCGACAGCCGAGACCGGCCACAATGCAAGGGGAGACAACGCGCTCATGAGCGATGTTCTGGAGCTTCAGGACGTATCCGTGGTCCGCGAGGGCCGGGCTCTGGTGGACCAGGTCTCCTGGTCGGTGAAGGAGGGGGAGCGCTGGGTCATCCTGGGCCCCAACGGCGCCGGCAAGACCACCCTCCTCAATGTCGCGTCCAGCTACCTCTACCCCAGCAAGGGCACGGCCACCATCCTCGGCGAGACCCTCGGCGAGCCCGGCACCGACGTGTTCGAACTGCGCCCACGCATCGGCATGGCCGGCATCGCCATGGCCGACAAGCTGCCCAAGCGCCAGACCGTCCTGCAGACCGTACTGACCGCCGCCTACGGCATGACCGCCGGCTGGCAGGAGGAGTACGAGGACATCGACGAGCAGCGCGCCCGTGCCTTCCTCGACCGCCTCGGCATGACCGAGTACCTGGACCGGAAGTTCGGCACCCTCTCCGAGGGCGAGCGCAAGCGCACGCTGATCGCCCGTGCCCTGATGACCGACCCCGAGCTGCTCCTCCTCGACGAGCCGGCCGCCGGCCTCGACCTGGGCGGCCGCGAGGACCTCGTCCGCCGCCTCGGCCGCCTCGCCCGCGACCCGATCGCCCCCTCGATGATCATGGTCACCCACCATGTCGAGGAGATCGCCCCGGGCTTCACCCACGTCCTGATGATCCGTCAGGGCAAGGTGATGGCGGCAGGCCCGCTGGAGCTCGAACTCACCTCCCGCAACCTGTCCCTCTGCTTCGGGCTGCCGCTCGTCGTCGAGCAGGTCGGTGACCGCTGGACCGCTCAGGGGCTTCCTCTGTCCTGACCCGCCCCCCGTGCGCCCTGTCCCCGGTACGTCCGGCGGACCTACCATGACCACGTGAACGACATCGACGCATGGGTGTGGTGGCTCGTCGCCGCGGCAGGGCTCGGAATCCCGCTCGTCGTGACCGCGATGCCGGAGTTCGGGATGCTCGCAGTCGGCGCGGCCGCGGCCGCCGTCGCCTCCGGGTTCGGTGCTGACGTCGTCGTCCAGGTACTGGTCTTCGTCGTCGTCTCGGTCGCCCTCATCGCTGTCGTACGGCCCATCGCCTCCCGGCACCGTTCCCAACGGCCCCGACTCGCCACGGGAACGGAAGCCCTGAAGGGCAGGCAGGCCGTCGTACTGGAACGGGTCGACGGCTCCGGCGGCCGGATCAAGCTCGCCGGGGAGGTCTGGTCGGCACGCGCACTCGACACCGGACGCGTCTACGAGACGGGCGACGAAGTGGACGTCGTGGACATCGAGGGGGCCACGGCGATCATCATGTGACCGCGCCGGACGAAAGTGGACCGAACACCCTCCGAGGTACGCGACGGTCTGTCAGACTCGACCAGCAAGATCCTCAACAGCCGTAAGATCAGCAGTAGTCAGGGTCGCCAGTCAGGGCCAACGGGATCTGCCAGAGCGCCGAGGCGGAGAAGGGGACGGACAACCACGATGAAACCGGTCATCATCGTCTTGATCATCCTGGTGGTGTTGGTCTTCATCGCCCTGATCAAGACCATCCAGGTCATCCCACAGGCGAGCGCCGCCATCGTCGAGCGCTTCGGCCGGTACACGCGGACACTGAACGCGGGCCTCAACATCGTCGTCCCGTTCATCGACACCATCCGCAACCGCATCGACCTGCGCGAACAGGTCGTCCCCTTCCCGCCGCAGCCGGTCATCACCCAGGACAACCTGGTCGTCAACATCGACACGGTCATCTACTACCAGGTGACCGACGCCCGCGCCGCGACCTACGAGGTGGCCAGCTACATCCAGGCCATCGAGCAGCTGACCGTCACCACACTCCGCAACATCATCGGCGGCATGGACCTGGAGCGGACCCTGACCTCCCGCGAGGAGATCAACGCGGCCCTGCGCGGCGTCCTCGACGAGGCCACCGGCAAGTGGGGCATCCGCGTCAACCGCGTCGAACTCAAGGCCATCGAACCGCCCACCTCCATCCAGGACTCGATGGAGAAGCAGATGCGCGCCGACCGCGACAAGCGCGCCGCGATCCTCCAGGCCGAGGGCGTCCGGCAGTCCGAGATCCTGCGCGCCGAGGGCGAGAAGCAGTCCCAGATCCTGCGCGCGGAAGGTGAGGCCAAGGCCGCCGCCCTGCGCGCCGAGGGCGAGGCGCAGGCCGTCCGTACGGTCTTCGAGGCCATCCACGCCGGCGACCCGGACCAGAAGCTCCTGTCCTACCAGTACCTCCAGATGCTCCCGAAGATCGCCGAGGGCGACGCCAACAAGCTCTGGATCGTCCCCAGCGAGATCGGCGACGCCCTCAAGGGCCTGTCCGGCGCCATGGGCAACTTCGGTGGCATGGGCGGCGGTTCGGGCAGCGGCGGCGGCGCGAGCGTCCCGGCCCAGGAGCGGCGCGAGAAGCCGTCCATCGACTGACGGCATCACCCACTGCGCGGGTGGGGGCGCACTCCCCACCGGAGGTGCGCCCCCACCCGCGTGGCGGACTGCGGACGCGGGCTACGCGGCCGGCTGGGCCAGCCACTCCGGCAGAGCGTTGAAGTCGTCCTGCCCCAATGCCAGCAACATCGCGTCAGCAGGAGTCGGCTCGAACGGCACCCGGAGCAGCGGCATGTCCGCCTGCTCCGGCGTCCGGTTCGCTTTGCGGTGATTGTCCTCCGCGCACGAGGCGACCGTGTTCAGCCAGGTGTCCTGCCCACCGTGCGACCGCGGGACCACGTGGTCGACGGTCGTCGCCCGCCGCCCGCAGTACGCGCACCGGTGCCGGTCCCGGACCAGCACGCCACGCCTCGACCACGGGGCGCGTCTTCGGAAGGGCACCCGTACGTATTGGCACAGCCTGATCACCCGGGGCGCCGGTATGTCGAGGGCGGCTCCGCGCATCCGCAGTTCGGGGTGGGCCTGTTCGACGACGGCCTTGTCCTGGAGCACCAGAACGACGGCTCGATTCAGCGTCACCGTCGACAACGGCTCGAAGCTCGCGTTGAGTACCAGCGTGTCCCGCATACCAGCCCACCTCCCGTGCGCACCGGCCCACCCCCTGGCGGGCTGGGATCAACTCTGGCCGGGCACGCCGGGATGGACAACGCAATATCTGCTGCTCCTGCGGGGGACACGCCCCCACCACCCCCGCAACAAAAATGCCCGCCCCTGATCCATTCCAAGACCAGGGGCGGGCAAACGTTCCGTGAACGCCCGGAACGCTAACTCCCGGCGGGCACCTCGTACTCGCCGATCAGCTGGGCGCGCCCGATCGTGTGGAACCGCAGATTGAAACCGACGAACGCCGGGGTGCTCTCCGCGTCCGGCCCCAGCTTCTCCTGGTCCACGGCGTACACCGTGAACACATACCGGTGCGGCCCGTCACCGGCCGGCGGCGCGGCACCGCCGAAGTCCTTGCTGCCGAAGTCGTTGCGCGCCTGTACGGCCCCCTCCGGCAGCCCCTCGAACCCTCCGCTGCCCGCGCCCACCGGCAGCTCGGTCACCGAGGCCGGGATGTCGAACACCACCCAGTGCCAGAACCCGCTGCCGGTCGGGGCGTCCGGGTCGTAGCACGTCACGGCGAAACTCTTGGTCCCGGCGGGGAAGCCTTCCCACCGCAGCTGCGGCGAGGTGTTGCCGGCCGCGTGGACCTGAGCGTCCTTGAGCGTCGCGCCCTCCTGGACATCCTCGCTCGTGACCGTGAACGACGGCACGGGCGGGTGGAAGTCATGGGGGAGCGGACGCCGCTTGAGCTCGGTCACCTCGGTACCTCCTGATCGTTTGGTGCAGAGACGACCGAGCCTAGAACCCCTAGAACCAGTTGCGCTTGCTGCCGACCTCGGAGAGCCACTGGTTGAGGTACGCGACCCAGTCGGTGCCCTGGTAGTCGTTCAGCCCCACCTCGAAGGAACGGAACGTGTCGCTGCCCTCGCTGAACAGCCCCGGCTTCTTGTCCATCTCCAGCACGACGTCCATCGCCTGCGCGTCCGCCACGAAGCTCAGCTCGACCTGGTTCAGCCCGCGGTACTGCTGAGGCGGGAGGAACTCGATCTCCTGGTAGAAGGGCAGCTTCTGCCGCGTACCCCGGATGTGGCCGCGCTCCATGTCCGCGCTCTTGAAGCGGAAGCCGAGCTGGATGAACGCGTCCAGGATCGCCTTCTGCGCCGGCAGCGGGTGCACGTTGATCGCGTCCAGGTCACCGGAGTCCACGGCGCGCGCGATCTCCAGCTCCGTGGTCACGCCGATGTTCATCCCGCGCAGCGACTGCCCGTCGATCGTCGTGATCGGCGTCTCCCACGGAATCTCGAGCCCGAACTGCACCGCGTGCACCGCGTTCGCCTTCAGCTCGAAGGCACCGCCGAGCCGGCTCTTCGCGAACTCGATGTCCTGCTTGTACTCCTGGTCGCCGTTCTCCACCTCGACCTTGGCCTGCAGACCGACCGACAGCGCCTCGATCTGCTGGTCTACGGACCCGCCCTGGATCCGCACCTCGCCCTGGACGACACCGCCCGGAACGACGTTGACCTCGCTCAGCACGGTCTCGACCGAGGCCCCGCCGGCTCCCAGGCTCGCGAGCAGCTTCTTGAACGGCATGTCTCTCCCTCTCCAGGCATTGTGTGAACCCTTGATCCCTACAAACGCGATTCGGCCGTGGCCGGTTCCGCGCCCCGCAGCCCGGCAAGGCGGACGCCCTCTGAACACCCCGTGCACGATCCCGGCTGCGTTACGCTCGGACGGCATGATCGCGAGCCCCGACCGTACGCCTCTGCACAGAGATTTCTTCGACCGCCCCATCCTCGAGGTGGCTCCGGACCTCCTGGGCCGCATCCTGGTCCGTGACACCCCGGACGGTCCGATCGCCCTCCGCCTGACGGAGGTGGAGGCCTACGACGGCCAGAACGACCCCGGCTCCCACGCCTACCGCGGTCGCACACCCCGCAACGACGTGATGTTCGGTCCCCCCGGACACGTGTACGTCTACTTCACCTACGGCATGTGGTTCTGCATGAACCTGGTGTGTGGTCCTGAAGGCCGGGCGAGCGCTGTTCTGCTCCGCGCCGGCGAGATCATCGAGGGCGCCGAACTGGCCCGCTCCCGCCGGCTCTCCGCCCGCAATGACAAGGAACTGGCCAAAGGCCCCGCTCGTCTGGCCACCGCCCTGGGTGTGGACCGCGCCCTGAACGGCACGGACGCTTGTACGGCCGAGGACACCCCGCTGCGCATCCTGACCGGCGCCCCGGTCCCCCGCGACCAGGTACGCAACGGTCCGCGCACCGGCGTGGGCGGCGAGGGCGCCGTCCAGCCGTGGCGCTACTGGGTCGCCGACGATCCGACGGTCAGTCCGTACCGGGCTCATGTGCCGCGGCGACGCCGCAGTTGACTCTCCCTGGGGAGACACGTAATGTAGCCCGAGCCGCTTGACCCGGGTACGGCAATCGCCTGCAGCCGGAAGCGGTCAACCCACTACTTACGACTTCCCCTCTAGCGAGGGTAAATTCGACGTGTCCGCACGCTCGAATTCAAACTCGCAGGACTCGATTATGAGTCAACGAAGGAATCGGCTAAAGTAGTGGATGCCGAAAGGCCAACGGGCGAAAACCCAAAGGTCACGGCAACTCCCTCTGACTGGGAATCAGGGCCGAAAGGATCTGATAGAGTCGGAACCGCCGGAAAGGGAAACGCGAAAGCGAGAACCTGGAAAGCGCCGAGGAAATCGGATCGG